>JBBRJU010000255.1:0-4800 GCA_038218895.1 Burkholderiales bacterium | reverse complement strand
GTCGCCACCGGCAAGGGGGCGACGAACGGCGTGCTGTTCCGCGACGCTGCGGCCATCGAGAATCTGCGCAAGGTCGACACGCTGATCGTCGACAAGACTGGCACGCTGACCGAAGGCAGGCCGACTTTCGAGCGCGCCGTGGCCACCCAGGGCTTCGACGAGCCAGAGGTGCTGCGCCTGGCGGCCAGCCTCGACCAGGGCAGCGAACACCCGCTGGCCGCAGCCATCGTTGCGGCTGCGAAAGCGCAGGATCTGAAGCTGTCGAAGCCGGCAGATTTCGATTCCGAATCGGGCATCGGCGTGCGCGGCCAGGTCGATGGCAAGGCGCTGGCCTTGGGCAACACGGCACTGATGGACCAGTTGGGCGTGAAGGTCGACGACCTGAAGGCCGAGGCCGAGAAGCTGCGCAGCGACGGCGCCAGCGTGATGCACCTGGCGGTGGACGGCGAACTGGCCGGCTTGCTTGCTGTGTCCGACCCCATCAAGCCGACGACCGCAGATGCCTTGAAGGGCTTGCGCGACGCCGGACTGCGCGTTGTCATGGCCACCGGCGACGGTCTGACGACCGCCAAGGCAGTTGGCAAGCGCCTGGGCATCGAAGAGGTGCATGGCGAGGTCAAGCCCGAGGACAAGCTCAAGCTGGTCGAAAAGCTGCAAGCCGAAGGCCGCATCGTCGCCATGGCCGGCGACGGCATCAACGACGCGCCGGCACTGGCCCGCGCCGATGTCGGCATCGCCATGGGCACTGGCACCGACGTGGCGATGAACAGCGCGCAGCTCACCTTGATCAAGGGCGACTTGCGCGGCATCGTCATCGCGCGCACCTTGTCCGAGGCCACAGTGGCCAACATGAAGCAGAACCTGGCTTTTGCGTTCGTCTACAACGCGATCGGCGTGCCCTTGGCGGCCGGTGTGCTGTATGCGTTCACGGGCTGGCTGCTGTCGCCGATGTTTGCTGCGCTGGCGATGAGCTTGAGCTCGGTGTCGGTGATCAGCAATGCGCTGCGGCTGCGCGGCAAGGATCTGCGGGCGAAGTGATCAGAGGCCGGTCAGTCGTCCCTGCAGGACAGGGCGATGGGCATGCATCAACGCTGTCGTGCTGTCTCGCAGGGCAAGGCTCTCAGCACGATCACGAGAGCAGCCGAACCGGTTGTGCTGTTCGAGCCAAGGCCGGAATCGCCTGGCAGAGCGTACCGCACGGCGGCGACGTGACTCGGGGGCCGGCTGTGCGCGCCGCTGGCCTTCACCAGGACCGATGCCATGGCGACAGCAGCGCGCTGGCCGAACGCCTGACCGGCGGCCGTTACATCGACGTCGACATCCGGCGCGACGCTGCGGCGTGCCATGGCTTGAACATCGCCGATGTGCAGGACGTGATAGCCGGTGCGGTGGGCGGCATGAACATCGGCGAGACCGTCGAAGGGCTGCAGCGCTTTGCTATCAACCTGCGCTACCCGCGAGAGCTGCGCGATTCACTCTCAATAACTGTTTCCTGAACAGCAGCTACGGTCGACGTTGTTCAGGCGCAAGGCCAGTCAAGCTGACTGGCCTTGCGGCGACAAGCAAAGTCGATCTGAAACGCTTCGCCGGCTGGCTGGTCGAACTTGTGGCCGACGGCCAGGAGCAGGGTGCTGGCGGCGCCGCTGCCTTGGGCACGGCAGGCCTTGACGTCGAGGTGCAGCGTCAGCACGTCGCACATGGGGTGCCCTGGCCTGCAACGCCGGTCCGACGACGGCGACGGGCTGGGCCACGGCGGCAGTCAGGTGCAGCGGTCAGGCCATGCATTCAGCTGCGGCGCCGGCGCTTGGCCGGGCGTGCCGCTGCAGGCGCCTGCGCCGCCGCCACCGCCTCGTGCAGCGCCTGCAGCATCAGCAGCTCTTCGAACGGGTCGAGCGCCTCGTCCGGATCGTCCACATCCAGCGCCCGCAGGAACGCCAGCCGGGTGCGTGGGTCGCGCAGCAGCTGGGTGTCCTCTTTCAGCTGGCGGATGGCGGATTGCACGCTGGTCAAGTCGTCTTGCAGCACCTCGGCCAGCATCCTGGGTGGCCAGGCCAGCAGGCCGGGCTCGGCCTGCATGCGTTCGCACACCGGCATCTGCAGCATTGCCAGCTCATCTTCCAGCGCATGCTGCTGCTCCCGGAATACATGGCTGTAGTGGCGCAGGCGCATATCCGACACACCGGCCAGGTGGTCAGCGCTGATCTGCTCGATGTCGAGCTGCACCGTCAGCAGGGCCAGCAGGTCGTTGCGGGCATAGGCATCGTTGACCCGCGCCATCAGCGTGGTCTTGCGCGCACGGGCGTCGGCATCGGGTTCACGGTCGGGGTGCAGGCTGCTGGCCAGGCGGCGGTACACCTCGCGCACCGATTGGCTGGCCTCGTTCAGGGCCTGCGCCTGCCGCGCCCGGGCCTTGTCCTCGCGGCTGGGGCGGCGCCCGGGCGCGGCGCCGGCAGCCGGTGCATCTTCGGCATCGGTGTCGGTGTCGGTGTCGGTCGCTGCCTGGGCCGCCTGCGCCTGCATGCGCGCCGTGGCACGCTGCATCAGTTCTTTCACCGACGCGGCATCGCCCTCGAACAGCGCCGCGTCGCCGGTGGTCTGGCCCAGCATGCTGGCCGCCAGATCAGCCTGTTCACGCTGGGCATCGCGGTGAGACACCGCACTGTGGCGGTCGTGCGCGGCTTCGACCTCGGCGTCCGGCCCGGCGTTCAGCACGGCCTGCGCCAGCAGCCGAAGCATGGCCACCAGCTTGGCGCGCAGCTTCTTGGGCAGGCGGTTGCCCTGCACCGGCTGGGCCAGGTGCGCGTCGATCCACAGCAGCGTCTCGCGCTGCAGTTGTACCAGGGTGGACTGCAAGGGCACCAAGGCGGTGGCCGCACGCTGGTGCGTGGCCAGGTCGGCGTCACGCCATGACGCCAGATGGGCGCGCAACTGGGTGATGCGCTCGCTCAGGCGGTTGAATTCACGCTGCGCCTTGCTCAGCTTGGCGGCCGGGCTGGCGATGCGCACCATGGACTGGCCTGGCGCTGCGGCTGGCGGGTCGCTGCCGAAAAGGTCGGGTTGCTGGAGCATGACTGGATTCTCGGTCCAATTGCCCGGTCCAATTGCCCGGTCCAATTTCGCAGCCCGATATTGCAGCCCGATTTCGAGGCCAATCGCCGGCGGCTTCTGTCGCCCGAAAGCCCTGCTTCCCGAAATGAGAATGGTCTTGGCGCCGCGCTGGCGGCACAGTCCGGGCTTGCCGAAACCCGCCGCCCTTTGCCGACCACCCCATGACCCACACCAGCCCGCAAGACCGCGCCTACACCGACATCCGCGACGCCGTGCGCGCGCTGTGTGCCGAGTTTCCGGACGCCTACCACCGCGAGGTGGACAGCCGTCGCGCCTACCCCGAGGCTTTTGTCGACGCGCTGACCAAGGCTGGCTGGATGGCCGCGCTGATCCCGCAGGAGTACGGCGGATCGGGCCTGGGCCTGGCCGAGGCCAGCGTGATCATGGAAGAGATCAACCGCGCCGGCGGCAACTCGGGCGCCTGCCACGGGCAGATGTACAACATGGGCACCCTGCTGCGCCATGGCTCGGCCGAACAGAAGCAGCGCTACCTGCCGCAGATCGCCACCGGCGCGCTGCGCCTGCAGAGCATGGGCGTGACCGAGCCCACCACCGGCACCGACACCACCAGGATCAAGACCCTGGCGGTGAAAAAGGGCGACCGCTATGTGGTCAATGGCCAGAAAGTGTGGATCTCGCGCATCCAGCACAGTGACCTGATGATCCTGCTGGCGCGCACCACGCCGCTGGCCGAGGTCAAGAAGAAGAGCGAGGGCATGTCGATCTTCATCGTCGACCTGCGTGAGGCCATCGGCAAGGGCCTGGACGTGCGGCCGATCCCGAACATGGTCAACCACGAGACCAACGAGCTGTTCTTCGAGAACCTGGAAATCCCGGCCGAGAACCTGATCGGCGAGGAGGGACAGGGCTTCAAGTACATCCTCGACGGCCTGAACGCCGAGCGCACCCTGATCGCCGCCGAATGCATCGGCGATGGCCGCTGGTTCATCGACCGCGTCAGCGCCTATGTGAAAGACCGCATCGTCTTCGGCCGGCCGATCGGCCAGAACCAGGGCGTGCAGTTCCCGATCGCCGAGGCCCACATCGAGGTGGAAGCTGCCGACCTGATGCGCTGGAAGGCCTGCGACCTGTTCGATGCCCACCAGCCCTGCGGCGCCGAGGCCAACATGGCCAAGTACCTGGCGGCCAAGGCCAGCTGGGAAGCAGCCAACGCCTGCATCCAGTTCCACGGCGGCTTCGGCTTTGCCTGCGAATACGACGTGGAGCGCAAGTTCCGCGAGACACGGCTCTACCAGGTGGCGCCGATCAGCACCAACCTGATCCTGAGCTATGTGGCCGAGCATGTGCTGGGTCTGCCGAGGAGCTTCTGATGCTGCCGCTGGAAGGCATCACCGTCGTCACGCTGGAACACGCGATCGCCGCGCCGTTCTGCACGCGGCAACTGGCTGACCAGGGCGCGCGGGTGATCAAGGTGGAACGGCCCAGCGTGGGCGACTTTGCGCGTGCCTACGACACCCGGGTGCACGGCCTGGCCAGCCACTTCGTGTGGACCAACCGCAGCAAGGAAAGCCTGAGCCTGGACTTGAAGGCCGCCGCCGCCGCCGAGATCCTCGACAAGCTGCTGGCCGGTGCCGATGTGCTGGTGCAGAACCTGGCGCCGGGCGCGGCGGCGCGCATGGGTTTGTCGTATGCGGCGCTGCGCGCACGTTTGCCCAGGTTGATCGTCTGCGA
>JBBRJU010000254.1:0-4807 GCA_038218895.1 Burkholderiales bacterium | reverse complement strand
GGACAACTGGCAAGGCCTGCCCTTGCGGCTACTCCGCGGCCACGGCTGCCGCGCCAATGGTCTTGCGGTAAGTCTGGAACTGCGGCGCGTTGCGCCCCAGGCGCACCAGATTGGTTGAAAAGTTGCCGAACGCAGCTTGTGTGCCGTCCGGCGAGATCAAGGGCGCGGTGCTGAAGTTGTTGCCCAGCACACCGGCGGTGGTGCTGTCCAGGCGCTGCTCGCTGCCGGTGGCCAGCTGGCGCAGCCAGGGTCGGTTGAGGCGGGTGCGGCTGTCGTAGCGCAAGAACACCACCTGCCGCAGTGTGTCGTCGAACGCCAGGGTTTGATCATTGGCACCGCCGAAGTAGCTGTTGTCGGTGGCGCTGCGGCTGGCCAGGAGTTGCACCGCGTTGGTCGCCAGAGTGTTGGCGTAGAGGCCAGTGCTCTGGAACTGCTGCGGCGGCACGCCCTGGTAGACCAGACGGGTGCCGCCTTGGGCAAAGCCGCTCACCTGGCTCCAGGCAAAGCCGGCCGTGGTGGGTGTGTCAGCCGAGCCCAGCGACAGTGCACCGGTCTGCAGGTTCATCACCAGAACGTCATTGCGGGCGTCGGTGTCGCCGACCTCCGGGAAAGGCTCGGCCGAGACAAAGGCCAGCCGGTTGCCGTCTGGTGACAAGGCTGCGGTGCCAGGATCGGCCGGCCCGGTGGTGTCTGCCAGGCGGGCGGTGCTGGTCAGGTCGACCAGCCGGTTGGCAGCCAGGTCTTGCAGCAGCAGGCGGGTGGGGCCATTGACCACGGTGTAGTAGCCGCCCAGATAGGTGGTGGTGGGCAGGCCGATGAAGGCCACCCGCTGGCCGTCGTTGGACAGGCCGACGAACTGGAACGCGCGGGTGGTGGGCAGGGTGTTGAGCTGCGGTGTGGCGCGGTGCAGGCTGCCGGTCTGCAGGTCTTTCACATACAGCGCGGCGTCGGTGGGTGGCGTAGTGCTGTAGAGGCCGCCGCCACTGGCTGCCACATCCAGCACCAGGTAGCGCCCATCGGGCGAAAGGGCCCTGCACACCGCAGCGGCAACGATCGGGCTGCCATTGGCCTGGCTGCTGCCCAGCACCAGCGTGCCGGTGGCCAGGT
The DNA here is from genome assembly GCA_038218895.1 of Burkholderiales bacterium. Taxonomy (GTDB): domain Bacteria; phylum Pseudomonadota; class Gammaproteobacteria; order Burkholderiales; family Burkholderiaceae_C; genus Pseudaquabacterium. The sequence continues at coordinate 3,700 of JBBRJU010000254.1, read as the reverse complement.
TGCGCACCCACACCTGGTCGCGGTTGTTGCTGTTGTTCACATAGGCCACCAACCAGCCATTGCCTGACATGGCGCAAGGCGCGCCACCGCCGGGCGACAGCGGCGACACCAGGCTAAGGGTGCCCACGGGCACCGCAGTGGCGGTTGCCGTGGCTGTGGCTGTGCCGATGGCGGCGGTCTCGGCGTCGGGGCCGTCCGACTGCCGCGCTTGCGCTGCGGCCTGTGGTGCGTCGGTATCCTGGCCGCCGCCACAGGCTGCCAGTGCGCAGGCGGTGACGGCCACGGCGGCGTGGCTGGGCCACCGGGAGAAGGATGGGAGCTTGGTCATGGATCGTTTCCCAGCGCCCGGTGTGCGCGGGCAGCGTTGGTTTGACAAGGGCAGCCGTGTGCGGGCCACCTGGCGCGTGCTTCGCGTCTGGCGTTGCGCAGCCATTGCAGCACCGCAAGCCGCGCCAGTCCTCACTGCGGCGTGAACAATGGGCCTCATATCCAAACGCCCAAGAAGAGCGTCTTCTGGTCGCCAAGTTCAGGCGGCCAATGTCAGGCTGCCAGCGGCAAGGCCAGGCACAGGCGTGTGCCGCCCTGTGGCGCGGGCAGCGGCAGCAGGCTGCCGCCGTGCAGCTGGGCCACACGCTGGGCGATGGCCAGGCCTAGGCCACCGATGCCGCCACCGCTGCGCCGCAGCGGCGGGTCGCGCAGCGAGGCCTGCTGGCCCAGGCGGGCCTGCAGTTCCGGCGGCAGGCCGGGGCCGGTGTCTTCCACCAGGATGTGGGCGCTGATGCCGTCGCGCTGCAGGCTCACCCGCACCGGTGCACCACCGGGCGCGTGGCGCAGCGCGTTGTCGATCAGGTTGCCCAGGGCGCGTTCGATCAGTTGCAGGTCGCCGTCCAGCTCCAGCCGGCCGGGCGGCGCACCCGACAAGGTCACCGGCGGGCGCTGGTGGCCCACGGCAAATTTTTGTACCGCATCGGTCACCAGCTCGTCCAGGCTGAAGCGCTCGCGGTGCAGCACCTGTTCGGTGGCTTGCAGGGTGGCCAGTTCAAACAGTTGCTGCGACAGCCGGCGGACCTTGTCGCTTTGCGACAGGGCAGCGCGCAGCAGCGGCGCCTGCTGCGGGCCGGTGCCGCCCGACAGGGCCTCCAGGTGACCATGCAGCGCCGTCAGCGGGGTGCGCAGGTCATGCGCCACGCCGGCCATCATTTCGCGGTGGGCGCTGGTTTGCGCGGCTTCCCGCAGGGCCTGCTGCTCGATGCGGTCTGTCAGGCCGGCGTAGGCAGTGGCGATGGCCTGCACCTCATCACCGCCCGTGGCTGGGATCGCTGCCGTGCTTGGCGCCGTGCTGCCAGGCGCCGCAGCACCGGCCGCGCCCAGGCTGTAGCTGCGCATGCGGCCGGCCAGCCGGTGCAGTGGCCGGGTGAGCTTGCGCAGGGCCAGCGCGCCCAGCAGCAGGGTGAGCAGGGCGCCCACGCTGGCCACCAGGGCCGCGCCCAGCCACACGCGGCGCAGGCTGATGTCGCCCGCCACCTGGGTGCGTGCGGCGCCATCCAGCACGATGTACAGGTAGCCCGGCGGCTTGGCCTGCCCGGGGTTGGGCGCAAACATGGCGGCGCTGAAGATGCGGGCGGTGTTGCCGCCCATCGGGTCGGTGCCACGCAGCGGCAGTGCGGCGCCGGCCAGAAAGGCGCGCACCGGCTGCAGGTCCACTTGGGGTTGGCGCACCATGCCCGGCTCGCCGATGTAGGCGGCCACCTGGCCGTCGGCGTCCAGCACATACACCTGGATGCCGGGGTTCACCACCATCAGCATCTGCAGCAGGGCGTGGCGGGCGGCGGCGTCGGCCTGCTCGGGGTCGATGGCGGTGATCTCGGGCCAGTGGCCCACGATGTGTTGTGCCAGGCCGTGAGAAAGGCGTTGCAGTGATTCCTGCTCATGCTCGTTGGCCACGCTGCGGCCCAGCACGCCGATCAGTCCGGCATAGGCCAGCAGCAGGCCCGCCAGCGTCAGCGTGAGGCGGGTGCTGAACGACAGCGGCCGTTTGATCATGGCGATGGTCCCGCGCTTGCGCCCGCGCCTGCAGGGTCGAACCGGTAGCCCACGCCCCACACGGTGATGATGTGCGCCGGCACGCGCGGGTCGCGCTCGATCTTGCTGCGCAGGCGGTTGATGTGGGAATTCACCGTGTGTTCATAACCGTCAAAGCCGGCGCCCCATACCCGCTGCAGCAGTTCGTCGCGCCCGAAGGCCTGGCCAGGGTGGCGTGCCAAGAAATGCAGCAGATCAAACTCACGCAGGGTCAGCGGCACTGGCGCCTCACCCTGCAGCAGTGCACGCAGGGTGGTGTCCAGTTGCCAGGCGCCAAAGCGCAGCACCGGCGTCGGCGCGGGCGCGGTGCGCAGCTGCTGCACCCGGCGCAACAGGGCGCGCACCCGGGCCACCAGTTCGAGCATCGAAAACGGCTTGGCCAGGTAGTCGTCGGCGCCCAGCTCCAGCCCCAGCACGCGGTGGGCCTCGGCCGATCGGGCGCTGAGCATGATCACCGGCACCGCCGGGTGGCGTGCGCGCAGGTGGCGGCACACCTCCCAGCCGTCGGCGCCAGGCAGCATCAAGTCCAGCAGCACCAGGTCCCAGGTCTGGCGGTCGATGGCGGCCATGGCCAGCAGGCCGTCGGCCTCGCGGTGCAACTGGTAGCCGGCTTGCTCCAGGTGCACACGCAAGGCGTCGGCAATGGCGTCGTCGTCTTCAACAAGCAGCAGTTGCTGGTGCATGGCCGATTCTGACGCCTGGGCACCCACCCGCTGCCTGGGTGCCGGTGGGTGGTATTGCGGCCTCAATGGCTGCTGGTCCGCCGCCGCCGTGCCAGCCAGCCCAGGCCGGCCAGGCCGGCCAGCATCAGGGCATAGGTCTGCGGCTCAGGCACCGGTGCGGCGCTGAAGTTGATGCGGTAGACGTCGGTGTTGGCCGCCAGCTGGCTGTTGAAGGTGTAGCCCGCTCCGGTCGTCAGACCGTTGAAGCCGGCAAACTCACCAAAGTTGAAGGCCACCACCGAGCCTTGGTCGGCGCGCAGGCCGTTGTCGCCCACAAAGGCCGATGCCGCGGGGTCGAACACCTCAGAGCCGGCGTCCCAGATTTCACGCGCCTTGATGGTGATGCTGCTGATCTGCAGTTGTCCGCCGGCATTGAACAGCCGGTATTCCGTGGGATCGTCGTTGCCGATGAAGAAGTCGTTGCTCGGAATGGCCATCGCCCCGAAGGTGAAAAACGGGTTGACGGCGCGGTCCACCAGGTAGCTGGCGGTCTTGCTGGCGCCGGCAAACAGCGGCCCGCCGATGGTGCCGCGCACCGCACCGGGGTCGGCGGCGGCAAATGCTGCCTGCCACACATCGCCAGCGCCGCCTTCGGCCACGGAGATGATCGCCTCGCCCGCCACCTGACCGAGGTTGAAGGCGTCGTAGCTGCCGTTGTTGAAGGCCAGGTGCAGCGGCGCAAAGGCCAGGCCGCCGGCAGGCGCCAGGTTCTCGATCGTCACCATCACCTGGGTGGGCATGGCGTGCGCGGCCAGGCTGGTGAACAGGGTGGCTGCGGCGGCGGCCAGCAACCGGGTGGCGGGGTGGTGCAGGGTGGACATGGGCAATCTCCAGGCGGTGGGTGGGCCGAGGCCGACATGCCGACCCCGTGCCACTGATGCTAGGAAGCAGCCATC
>JBBRJU010000253.1:0-4849 GCA_038218895.1 Burkholderiales bacterium | reverse complement strand
GGGCGATGCGCGGCACCGCTTCGTGCACGGCGACATCGGCGACCGCGCGCTGGTCGATGCCGAACAGCACGGGGACGATGCGCGTCAATTGGTTGCGCGGGCTGCGCATCGCGTCGCGGCGCAGGCTGCGCGCGGCACCCTTGCGCAACTCGGCCCGGGAGACGAAGGACATGCCCAGTGGCGCCTCGGCCGGCAGGCTGTGCATGCGCTGTTGCCGTTCATGAACACGCGGGTGACGAGGACTGGACCTGGCATGGGTGTCCTTCATGGGTGTACGAAGGGTCGGTGGATTGCACCGCACCGTCAATTGCGGCTCACTTGCGCCCATAGGTGTCTTCAAACCGCACGATGTCGTCTTCACCCAGGTAGCTGCCGCTCTGCACCTCGATGATCTCCAGCGGCACCTTGCCCGGGTTGGCCAGGCGGTGGGTCTGGCCCAGCGGGATGTAGGTGCTCTGGTTTTCGGCCAGCAGCAGCACCTTGTCGCCGTTGGTGATCTCGGCCGTGCCGCTGACCACGATCCAGTGCTCGGCCCGGTGGTGGTGCATCTGCAGGCTGAGGCTGGCGCCGGGCTTGACCATGATGCGCTTGACCTGGTGGCGCGGGCCGTTGTCGATGCTGTCGTACCAGCCCCAGGGGCGGTGCACCTTGCGGTGCAGGGTCTGCTCGCCGCGCTGTTCGGCGCCCAGTTGCTGCACGATCAGCTTCACGTCCTGGCTGCGTTCACGGCTGGCCACCAGCACGGCGTCGGCGGTTTCCACCACCACCACGTCGTTCAGCCCCACCACGCTCACCAGGCGGCTGTGTGCATGCACCAGGGTGTTGCTGCTGTCCTTGACGATGGCATCGCCCACGCTGGCGTTGCCCTGTGCATCTTTGGTGGCCACTTGCCACACGGCGTCCCAGGCGCCCAGGTCGTTCCAGCCGGCATCCAGGGCCACCATGCGGATGTCGATGTCGCTGCCGGGGCATTGCTCCAGCACCGCATAGTCCACCGATTCACTGGGCACGGCCATGAACTCGGCCTTGCCGGGCCGCACGAACTTGGCGTCGGTGCTGCGGGCCGCCCAGGCGGCACGGGTGGCGCTGGCGATGTCGGGGCGCAGGCGCTGCAGCGCGGCCATCCAGGCACTGGCCCGCAGCACGAACATGCCCGCATTCCAGAAGTAGCCCCCCTCGGCCAGATAGCGCGCGGCGGTGGCGGCGTCGGGCTTTTCGACAAACTGGGCCACCGCCGGTGCCGGCGCACCGCCGGCGGCCACGCGGATGTAGCCGTAGCCGGTTTCGGGCCGGTCAGGCGTGATGCCCAGGATCACGATGCTGCCGTCGGCGGCCACGTGCACCGCCTGGCGCAGCGCGGCGCTGAAGGCGGCGCCGTCGGTCACCGTCTGGTCGGATGAATTGACCACCAGCACCGGGTCTTGCCCGTCTTCCAGCGCCGCCAGGGCGGCCAGCGTGACGGCTGGCGCGGTGTTGCGGCCCGCCGGTTCCAGCAGCACGGCGGCGGGCTCCAGCGCCAGCTCGCGCAGCTGGTCCAGCACCAGGAAGCGGTGGTCTTCATTGCCGACGATGCTGGGCGCCGCCACGCGGATCTCGCCATCGGCCAGCCCCTGCAGCCGCTGCACCGCCTGCTGGAACAGGCTGAGGCGGTTGCTGCTGTCGCCCGACAGCACCAGAAACTGCTTCGGGAAGCCCGCGCGTGACAGCGGCCACAGCCGGGTGCCGGAGCCACCGGCCATGATGACGGGTTGCACGTGGATGGTCATGTTGCGGTGGGGCTGTCGAAGCCGTTGGGGTTGCTCTGCTGCCAGCGCCAGCTGTCGGCACACATGCGGTCCAGGCCATGCCGGGTCTGCCAGCCCAGCAACTGCTGCGCCAGCGCGGGGTCGGCATAACAGGCTGCCACGTCGCCCGGGCGGCGCGCCACCAGCTGGTAGGGCACCGGCCGGCTGCTGGCCCGGGCGTAGGCGGCCACCAGTTCCAGCACGCTGTGGCCGCGGCCGGTGCCCAGGTTGACGGTGAACGAGCCCGGTGCATCCAGCAGGCGGCGCAGCGCGGCCACATGGCCGTCGGCCAGGTCGACCACGTGGATGTAGTCACGCACGCCGGTGCCGTCGGGCGTGGGGTAGTCGTGGCCGAACACGCTGAGCCGGGCGCGCCGGCCCACCGCCACCTGGGCCACGTAAGGCATCAGGTTGTTGGGCGTGCCGCGCGGGTCTTCGCCGATCAGGCCGCTGTCATGGGCGCCCACCGGGTTGAAGTAGCGCAGGCAGGCGGTCTGCCACGCGGAGCCCGAGGCGCCGGCCTGGCCGGCCACGGCATCGGCCGCGCCCAGGTCACGCAAGATGGTCTCGCCCATCAGCTTGGTCTGGCCGTAGGGGTTGGTGGCGGTCAGCGGGCTGTCCTCGGTGATCGGCAGGCGCTGCGGGTCGCCGTACACCGTGGCGCTGCTGCTGAACACCATGCGCTGGCAGCCGGCGGCGCGCATCGCCTCGCAGGTGGTGACCAGCCCGCCGATGTTGTTGCGGTAGTAGGCCAGCGGCTGCGCCGTGCTCTCGCCCACGGCCTTGAAGGCGGCGAAGTGCACCACCGCGTCAATGCGGTGGCGGCTGAAGATGCCCTGCATCGCGGTGGCATCGCACACGCTGGCGCGCTCGAACACCGGCACCTGGCCGCCCAGGCGCTGCAGGCGGTTCAGCACCTCGGGGGCGCTGTTCGAAAAATCATCGACCCCCACCACCTGGAAGCCGGCCTCTTGCAGCGCCAGCCAGGTGTGGGACGCGATGTAGCCGGTGGCACCGGTGATCAAGATGGTGGGCATGCGGGCTGTTGCCGGCGCTCACTGCAGCACGAACTGGCCGTAGCAGCTCACCGCATGGCTGTTGTAGGCGTTGCCCACCTGGCTGGTGCTGCGGTTGTCGCGGCTGAGGTTGCAGCCCACCTGGATGGCCCGGGTGGGCAGCCAACGCGCGCCCAGGGCCAGCGTGGTGGTGCGGTCACTGCCGATGACGGCGAAGCGGGTGCCTTCGAAGCTGCGGCGGATGTGGTTGACACTGGCTGTCAGGGCGATCTTGGACGTGAGGTCATAGTCGGCACCCGCGCGCAGCGCCGTGCTCACCCGGTCGAATTCGATCGACGGCGTCTGGCCCTGGAAGTCGAAGGTCGAGCTTCCCTGGCTCAGGTCGCGTGACAAGCGCAGGTTCAGCTTGATCTTGCCGGTGGCCTGGGTGCTGGCGCGCAGCTCGGTCGTCAGGCCGGAAAAATCCCGCTGCGGGGATTGTGTGTGGTCGGTGCTGGTGTGGCTGATGCGGGCGTACACATTGCTCAAGCCGCTCGGGGTCCAGGTGCCGGTCAGGTCGATGTCACGGCGCTTGTATGGGTCATCGCGCGATGCATATTCAACTTGCGACTCGCGCCACGCGAGGCCCACGGTGGTCGCGCCACCCAGGCGGTAGCGCCCACCCAGCGAGACGCTGTTCTGGCTGTACTCCGACCCGGCATAGCTCTGTGCCGAGTAGCGCACCTGGCGGTGGCTGGCCGACGCCTCGGCGGTCAGCCGCGTGACCACGCCCACCCGCACCGTGGCGTTGATCTGGTTGTTGTCTTCGATGTTGCGTTCAGCCGCCTGGCCTGCCTGGTAGGCCGGGTCGTAGCCGCGCAGGCTGCGGTCGGCAGTGACGCCCAGCCGGCCCGAGATACGTTCCACCGTGGCCCAGTCCAGCCCCAGGTTCAGGCCATAACCTTCGTTGTTCAGCTGGTCGTTCTTGGCGAACCGGCTGGCCCGCAGCGAGCCGCTGCCGCTCAGGCGCTGGCGGCCCCAGGTCTGGTCGACACCGGCCACCAGCGATGTGGTGGCGATGGTGTCGGATTTGCTTTGTGCGCCAGCCGGCAGGCCGGCATTGCCGCCCACCCGGTACAGGTTCGATTCATAGCCCAGCGACTGCGAGATGCCGATGTAGTAGGGGCTGGATTGGGCCATGGCCGACCCAGCGCCCAGCAGGGCCAGGGCGGTGGCCAGGTGTGTAGCCAGGCGTGTGGCCGAACGGGTGGCACGGCGGGCGGCGTGGCGGGTGGTGTGGCGGGTGGTGTGGATGCGCATGTGGTTTCCAGGCAGTGCCGGCAGCAGCCGGCAGACATCAGGGTGGGCAGATCAAGGCTGGGCAGATCGGGGTGGGCAGGGCAAAACGGATCAATACGCCTTGCTGTCGGCCAGCACGGTTTTTGCGGTGCGCAGGATGATCACCAGGTCGAGGCCCAGCGACCAGTTGCGCAGGTACTCCAGGTCGTACTCCACCCGGGCCTGCATCTTCTCGAGCGTGTCGGTCTCGCCGCGGTGGCCGTTCACCTGCGCCCAGCCGGTGATGCCTGGCTTCACCTTGTGCCGCACCATGTAGGCCTTGATCAACTGGCGGTACAGCTCGTTGTGCGCCACGGCATGCGGCCGCGGCCCGACGATGCTCATGCGGCCCTGCAGCACATTGATGAATTGCGGCAGTTCGTCCAGCGAGGTACGGCGGATGAAGGCACCGAACCGGGTGATGCGCACATCACCCTTGGTGGCCTGCTTGACCACCGGCCCGTTGTCCATGGCCGTCATCGACCGGAACTTGTAGACGATGATCTCTTCACCGTCGAGGCCGTTGCGCTTCTGCCGGAAGATGATCGGCCCGGGCGAACTCATCTTCACGCCGATCGCCACCGCGACCATGATCGGCAAGATCAGGATCAAGATCAGTATCGACAGGACGATGTCGCTGAGGCGCTTGATCATCCGGTTGGTACCGGTGAACGGGGTTTCGCAGATGCCCACCACCGGCACGCCGCTCATGTCTTGCAGGCGGCCCTGGAT
>JBBRJU010000252.1:0-4855 GCA_038218895.1 Burkholderiales bacterium | reverse complement strand
CGGCCATGCGGTGACGCTGATCGACGCCGGCGCCGAGATCGGCGGCCAGTTCAACCTGGCCAAACGCATTCCCGGCAAGGAAGAGTTCTACGAGACGCTGCGCTACTACCGCCGCATGATCGACAAGCACGGCATCACGCTGCGGCTGAACACCCGCGCCGACGCGGCGGCGCTGCAGGCCGAAGGCTTTGACCAGGTGGTGGTGGCCACCGGCATCCAGCCGCGCACGCCCGACATCCCCGGCATCACCCACCCCAAGGTGGTGTCCTACATCGACGCCATCCTCGGCCGCCAGCCGATCGGCGCACGGGTGGCGATCTTGGGTGCCGGCGGCATCGGCTTCGACGTGGCCGAACTCATCACCCATGCCGGCCCGTCGGGCGCGCTCGACATCGATGTGTTCGCCCGGGAATGGGGCATCGACTTCAAGAACCACCCGCGTGGCGGTGTGACCGGCGTGGTGCCGCAGGTGGCCAAGAGCGAGCGCCAGGTGACCCTGATGCAACGCAAGGCCGAGGCCCTGGGCAAGACCTTGGGCCGCACCACCGGCTGGACCCACCGCATGCTGCTCAACCGCCGGGGTGTGCAGATGGTGGGCGGTGTCGATTACCTGAAGATCGACGACGCCGGCCTGCACACCCTGGTGAACGGCGAACCGCGGCTGTTTGCGGTGGACACGGTCATCGTCTGCGCTGGCCAGACACCGCTGCGCACGCTGTTCGATGCACTGCAGGCCGCCGGCGTGCCGGCACAGCTGGTGGGCGGCGCCTATGAATCTTTCGAGTTGGACGCCAAGCGCGCCATCGACCAGGCCAGCCGGCTGGCGGCGGAAGTTTGACCCACCCCCTGCGCGCTTCGCACGCCCCCTCCAGGGGGCAACGCCAGCGGCCCGGCACAGCCGGTTCTGCGGCGTTTGCAGCATCCACGCCATCGGCTCCATGACCACGACCCTTTCCTCTGACCAACCCCAGCTGCATTTCACCCAGGCCCCCGACATCCGCCTGGCCCATTTCGAGTGGCATGCGCAGCAGCGCGGCCACGGCCCCACGGTGTGGCTGGTGCATGCCACCGGCTTCCATGGCCGGGTCTGGGACCAGGTGGTGCACCGGCTGCCCCCCGAACGCCATGTGATCGCCATCGAGCAGCGCTGCCACGGCCGCAGCGAGCCGGTGCCGTTCGACCACTGGCGCCTCTTCGGCCAGGACCAGGCGGCGCAGATCGACGCCTGTGGCCTGCAGGGCGCGCTGGGCGTGGGCCACAGCATGGGCGCGCATGCGCTGGTGCAGGCGGCGGTGCTGCGGCCGGGGGCCTTCCGCCGGCTGATCCTGGTCGACCCGGTGATGGTGGAGCCTGCCGCCTACCAGCTGCCGCCGGTGCCGCTGGGCCAGCTGCACCCTGCCGCCCAGCGCAAGAACCATTTCGAATCACCGCAGGCGATGTTCGACCGCTTTGCCGACCGACCCCCGTACGCGGTGTTCGACCGCGCCGCGCTGATGGACTACTGCGTGCATGGCCTGCGCCCGGCCGACCTTGGCAGCAGCAGTGGCAACGGCAGCAGCGGCGGCTTCCAGCTGCGCTGCGCGCCGCAGCATGAGGGGCAGGTGTACCCGTTGGCGCGCAACAACCCCAACACCTACGACCTGGTGCATGCGCTGCAGATCCCGGTGCTGGTGGTGCGTGCCCGCGCGCAAGACCCGTCCATCCTGCCCTGGGACCCGCTGGGCTCGCCGACATGGCCCGGCCTGGCGGCTGAATTCCCGCAGGGCCGCGATCTGTTCATGCCCGACAAGACCCATTTTCTGCCGATGGAAGACCCGGCGCGCATGGCGCAGCTGATCGAGCGTGAACTGGCGGCCCTGGCCGCTGACTGAGATGCCCAGGATCAGCGCCCCCACCACCCGGACGCTCACCCTGGTGGTGGCTGCGGCGCTGTTCATGGAAAGCCTCACCAGCACGGTGATCGCCACCTCGCTGGCGGCCATCGCCGTCGACCTGCAGGTCGACCCGCTGACGCTGAAGCTGGCCTTCACCGCGTACTTCGTGGCCCTGGCGATCTTCATCCCGATCTCCGGCTGGTGCGCCGACCGCTTTGGCGCCAAGACCGTGTTTGCCGCAGCCATCGCCGTGTTCACCCTGGCGTCGGTGGGCTGTGCCCTGGCCTGGAGCCTGCCCAGCCTGGTGGTCGGCCGCTTTTGCCAGGGCCTGGGCGGCGCGATGATGCTGCCGGTGGGCCGGCTGATCCTGCTGCGCGCCATCCCCAAGCGCGAAATGGTGTCGGCCATGGCCTGGCTGGCCATCCCCACGCTGTTCGCGCCGATCCTGGGCCCGCCGGTGGGCGGCTTTATCACCACCTACCACCATTGGCGCGGCATCTTCTGGCTGAATGTGCCGGTGGGCCTGCTGGGCCTGGCGCTGGCGCTGTGGTGGGTGCCCCAGATGCGCGCCGCCGACGCACCGCCGCTGGACTGGCGCGGCTTCGCCCTCACGGGTGCCGGCCTGTCGCTGGTGATCTTCGGTTTCACCCTGCTGGGCAGCCGCTCCACCCACCCCGGCGCGGCGTTGGCGATGATGGCGGCCGGCGCCGCGCTGTTGTGCCTGTATGTCGGCCATGCCCGGCGCACCCCGCATCCCATCCTCGACCTGACGCTGCTGCGCAGCGCCAGCCTGCGCATCTCCATCATGGGCGGCAACATGTTCCGCCTGGCGGTGGGCGCCCTGCCCTTCCTGCTGCCGCTGATGCTGCAGCTGGGCTTCGGCATGAGCGCCTTCGAATCCGGTCTGCTCACCTTCAGCGCGGCCGTGGGCGCGGTGACGATGAAGCTGACGGCCGCACCGATCCTGCGGCGCTGGGGCTTCCGCCGGGTGCTGCTGGCCAACGCCTGGCTCAGCAGCGCGCTGATGGCCGCGCTGGCGCTGTTCACCGCACAGACGCCCGGGCCGGTGATCATGGCGGTGCTGCTGATGGGCGGCTTCTTCCGGTCGCTGCAGTTCACCAGCCTCAACACTCTGGGCTATGCCGACGTCGGCCAGGAGCGGCTGAGCCGCGCCACCGCGCTGGTGGCAGTGGCCCAGCAACTGAGCCTGGCCGCCGGCGTGGCGGTGGCCGCGATGCTGCTGGACGGCTCGCGCCTGGCCGATGGCCGCAGCGCCCTGGTGGCGGTCGACTTCAGCCGCGCCTTCGCCGCCGTGGGGCTGCTGTCGCTGGCGTCGATCTGGTGGTACCGCCGGCTGGCGCCCGACGCCGGGGCCGAGATGTCGGGGCACCGGCAAGGTTGACAGCGACACCCGGCGCGTGGGCGGCGTGCCGTCGGCATCGGCATCGGCATCGGCACGACATCCTTGGCCACAGGCTTGACTGGGAATGGACGCTCAGGACACGATATAGCGTCGCCATCGGCGACGATCCACAACACCCAGGAGACACCCCCATGGAACGCACCCGATCACGCCCCGCCATGCCCCGCCGCACCGCGCTGCGCCACGCCATCGCTGCCACCGGCGTGCTGCTCACCTGGCAGGCCATGCCAGCGGTAGCAGGCACCTCGATCCTGTTCATCGGCAACAGCTTCACCTACGGTGCACTCGCCACCGTGCAGACCTACAACACCGGCACGGTCACGGATCTGGTGCCAGGCTCCAGCGTCGGCGGCGTGCCGGCGCTGTTCAAGGCCTTCACCGTGCAGGCCGGGCTGGATTACGAGGTGAGCCTGGAGACACAGCCCGGCAGCAACCTGAGCTACCACTACAACACGGCGGCCCGCAAGGCGCTGATCGACAAACCCTGGGACAAGGTGGTGATGCACGGCCAGAGCAACCTTGATTTCAGCGCGCCGAACAACCCGACGTCGATCAGCCAGTACACCGGACTGCTGGGTGCAATGTTCCAGGCACAGAACCCCGGCGTCGAGATCAGCCTGACGGCCACCTGGTCGCGCGCCGACCTCACCTATCCGGCCACCGCCACCGGCCCGTGGGCCGGTGCGCCGATCGACCAGATGGGCAAGGACGTGCATGCCGGTTACCTGGTGGCCGCCGCCGACAACTCCACGGTGGTCCAACGGGTGAACCCCGTGGGGCTGGCGTGGAACAGGGCGTTCGCCGAAGGCGTGGCCGACACCAATCCCTACGATGGCATCGACCCCGGCAAGATCAACCTGTGGGCCACTGACCACTACCACGCGAGCAACGAGGGCTACTACCTGCATGCCTTGGTGGTATTCGGCATGGTCACCGGCGCCGACCCACGCCAGCTCGGCGGCGCGGAGACCTCGGCCGCAGCCCTGGGGATCGCGCCTGGCGTGGCGGTAGCCCTGCAGGGCATCGCCGCCACACAGATTGCAGCGGTGCCGGAACCCGAAACCTGGCTGATGTTCGCCATGGGTGGCGGCGTTCTGGCGTGGATGGGCCGGCGGCGGCAGCAACAGGCCACCACCGCCTGATTCAGCGGCGCCGGGCCCCGCGCCCGGCGCCGGCGCCGGCGTCGGCGTCAGCCGACCTGCAGAAATTCCACCCAGTTGCCATCCGGGTCGGCCACCATCGCGATGCGCACGCCGGGGCGGATCTCGCGCTCGGCCCAGACCACGGCCGCGCCCGCGTCGGCGCAGGTCTTGACCATCTCGGTGAGGTTGCTCACCGTGATCGTCCAGTAGCGGTAGCCGGCGCCGCCCTGGATGCCACCGGGTGCGGCTGCGGCGGGCGTGCTGGGCACGACCACCAGCTTGATCAGGCTGTCGCCGCACAACAGGCGGTGCATGGTGCCGCCGCCGGGCATGGCCATCTGGCCCTGCAGTTTCAGGCCGATCACATCCCGGTAGAAGACCAGCATGGCCTCGCCGTTGGTGGTGATGATGCCCAG
>JBBRJU010000251.1:0-4858 GCA_038218895.1 Burkholderiales bacterium | reverse complement strand
AGGCGGCCGGTCTAGCGAAATCTTGGCAGCCAACCAGGCCGGAGGGCCCCGCTGGCTGCGGTTGTGCTTGGAAGCACTGCACCCTGGCTGTCAGGCCTGGGGCGGCAGGATTTCCATTTGCACGGCGGCCGTCTTGGTCTTCTTCGCGCCATCGAGCCAGTTGAACTTGTCAGTGCTGAGCAGGATGAAGTGAATCAGGAGGGCCAGGCCGAACAGGAACGTGCCCATCGCGACCAGGATTCGGCGCGGATCAAACAACAACCACAATCTCCACATGGAAGACTCCTTTAAGGGATGTAGGACATGAAGGTGTAGACCGCCGACTTGACGCCTGCGATCAACGACCCCTCTCCCTCGGCGCCTGGCAACCAGGTCCGCCAGCGCATGGTCAGCATCTGGGCGATGAGGGCGATCACCAGAAACACGGCAAAACCGACACAGAACACCACCGGCGACAGCGCGCCGTCTCCAGGGTGTTGAACATCGGACTTGAGTGCTGAAGCTGCCATGGTTTGCTCCTTGTTGAGCGGGTTCGAAACGGGTGCTAGCGGCTTACAGCCACGAGCGCCAGTTCCAGACCAGGACGTGCGCGACGATCGCGATCACGGTGAAGCCGATGAAGCTGCTCACGAACAAGCCGTGAAACTCCCGTGCTTCCTGTTCGGTCAATCCGGACAGCGAGCCTTGTCGGTCGGTTGCCATGACGTCTTTCCTTTTTAAATGGCCTCGCGGCCTAGATTGGCCTTTCGGCCGCCGTCGACATCCCCACCCGCACCGGTGATGAAACCGGTGCTGGTGGGGTTGCCTTTACCGCGCTGCGCCCGCGCGGTTGGGTTGGCCCGGCCCGCGTTGCCGCGTACCGGAACAAGGGTGGTGTGCGCTGCGGTCATGCCGGCACGCCGTTGGTCAATGCAGCCCGCGCGCGGCGCACGCGCTCGGCGGTGATGCGGGCCTCGCCAGCCTGGCGGGCATCAGCCTCGGCGCGGTCGCGCAGGCGCTTGGCAGCCGAGATCTGCACCAGCACCGGCTGGGCGCTGACCAGTTCGTCGAGCAGGCGCTGGGCGTCGTCGTCCCAGGGGCTGTTGGTGGCCTCGTCCAGCCGCGACGGCGTGGCCGGGACGCGGTCGAGATCGGTGCCCAGCGGCAGCACATGGAACAGCGCATCGAACAGCGCGTTGCAGTACTCCTGCAGGATGTAGGTGGCGCCGGCATAGCCCATGAAGGGCGTGCCGGTGGCACGGCGGATGATGGCGCCAGGGAACGAAGCCGGGATGTAGCTCGGACGCGGCCCGTGGCCGCCACCGGCCTCGGCCAGGTACATGCGCTCGTTGTAGCTGCCGAACATCACCAGCGGCGGCTTCTCGTGCGTCATCTGGCGGATGGCGGCGTTGTCGGTCTTGGCGCCGGGGATGCGCGGCACGGCGAACTGGCAGGGCAAGCCGAGCTCGTCTTCCAGGTAGTGGCGCAGGCCGCGGGTGTAGGTCTCGCCGGCCACCACGGCATAGCTGGCGGTGCCGAAGAAGTCTTGCGTGACCGAGCGCCACAGGTCCCACACCGGTTTCACCGTGGTGTGCTTCTCGCGCTCGATGAAGGGCTCCGGGTCCAGGCCCAGCAAGGTGCCCAGGCTGCGCAGGAACTTGGTGGTGCTGTGCAGGCCGATGGGGGCCTGCAGCCAGGGCCGCTCCAGCGCTTCGCACAGCATCGTGCCGTACTCGCGGTAGAGGTTGATGCTGGCATCGGCATCGGCCAGCTTCTGCACATCGGCCAGGTGGCTGCCGAGCGGGAACACCATGTTGATCTCGGCGCCGATGCCTTCGACCAGGCGGCGGATTTCGTGCAGGTCGCTGGGCAGGTTGAAGCTGCCATAACAAGGGCCGATGATGTTCACCCGCGGCTTGGTGCCGGCCGGGCGCTCTGCCATTGGCTTGCGCGCCGGGATGTGGCGCAGGCCGTACTGGGCCCACAGCCAGAACATCGCGCGGTTGGCGCACTGCCATTGATCTTCGTCGATGGTGCGCGGCAAAAAGCGCTGCAGTGCCGTGCCCTCGGGCGTGACGCCGCCACCGATCATCTCGGCAATGCTGCCGGTGACCACCACGCTGGGCAGATCAGGGTCGAGCACGGCATGGGCACGCTTCATCGCGCCCTCGGTACCTTCGCGGCCGAGCTGTTCTTCGGCCAGGCCGGTGACGACGATGGGCAGTTCATGTGGCGGCAGCGCGTCGGTGTAATGCAGCACGCTGGTGACGGGCAGGTTCTCGCAGCCCACCGGGCCGTCGATCACCACCTGCATGCCCTTGATGGCGGTGAACACATACACCGCGCCCCAGTAGCCGCCGGCACGGTCGTGGTCGAGGACGAGGCTCATACCGATGTCCGCCCGGCCGCCCGCAGGGCATGGACACCCACGTGCGGGGTAGCCAATGAAGTGGGGGTGTCGTTCATCACAGCATGGCCTCCGCCTTGCGCTTGGCATGCAGCTTGATGACCTGGCGCTTGAAGTCGGCGCGGAACTCCGGTCGTGCCTGCGGGGTGTCGGTCCACACGCCAGCCTTGTCGCCCTGGCCGGCATCGCCGAAAAATTCGCTCATGGTGTCGAAGCGGTGCTTGTTGGCAATGGCGGCGTTGATCACAGCAGCCAGCGATCCTGCGCCGGCCGGGCCCATCAGCGGCCGTGCCGAGATCAGGTTGGTGAAGTACAGGCCGGGGATGCGCGCCTCCTTGGCGGCCTGCACCACCGGCGTGGTGCCGATGGCCAAGTCGGGCTGGAATTCATGCATCGCGGCGATGTCCTGCTCCAGGCTGGCGCGGTACTGCACATGCACACCGCGGGCTTCCAGCCATTGCCGATCGGCGTCGCTCCAGGGCGTGCGTGGGCAGGCAGTGCCGACATAGCGCAGGTCGGCACCACTTTCGACCAGCATGCGTGCAACGATCAGCTCGCTGCCTTCGTAGCCCGACAGCGTGATGCGGCCCTTGATCGGCTTGGCCGCCAGGGCACCGCGGATGGCTGGCAGGATGCGGTTCTTGGCCGCGTCGATCAAGGCCTGGGGCACGTTGACCGCGCTGCCGATGGCCTGCAGCCAGGCCTCGGTGCCGTCATGGCCGACCGGGGCCGAGCCGACGATCGGCCGGCCGGCGGCTTCGAACTCCCGCACGCTGGCGGTATAGAACGGGTGAATGGCAGCTACCACGCTGCCGTCGAGCGCGGCATACAGCTCGCGCCATTCTCGGGTGGGCACCACCGGGCCAGCGGCCAGGCCCATCGGCTCGAGCATCATGCCCAGGATCACCGGGTCGGCCGGGAACATCTCGCCCAGCAGGGTGACGGTGGGCTTGCTGTTGCGCCCGCCTTGCGGGGCCTGCACCGGGCCGGCTTCGACCTCGGTGCGGGCGTATTTCAGCATGGCGCCGGCCAGCACGTCCTTGGCCTCGGCATGGGTGGGCACGCCGAAGCCTGGCACGTCGATGCCGATGATGCGCACGCCGTTGATCTGCTTGGGCAGCAGTTGCAGCGGCACGCCGCTGGCCGTGGGCACGCACAGGTTGATCAGGACGATGCTGTCGTATTTTTCCGGGTCTGCCAGCTTGAAGGTGGCATCGCGGATGTCCTCGAACAGCTTGCCGGTGACCAGGCTCTCGCTGTTGAAGGGCACGTAGCCCACGCTGCGGCGTGCGCCGTAGAAGTGGCTGGTGAAGGTGAGGCCGTAGACACAGCAGGCCGAGCCGCTGAGCACGGTGGCGGTGCGCTTCATGCGCAGGCCCACCCGCAGCGAGCCGAATGCCGGACACATGCTCTGCGGCTGGTCGTGTGGACCCTTCGGGTAGTCGACAGCGTATTGCGCCAGCGTCTCGCTCTTGCCTGCAGCCTTGGCGGCGGCCAACATCGTTTGCGCGCCGGAGTGACAACCCAGGCCGTCCTCCTGCAGGGCGGCCGGGTTGGCGACAGTGGTGGGCTTGTCCATGAACTTTCGGCCTTCAGACTTCGTCGTAGACGACTTCGAGGGTCGGCTTGACGATGTCGGCCTTGCCCACCATGTCGAACAGCGTGGCCGGCTCCATCTTGAAGTTGCGCCCTGTCACCTCGGCCGAGAACAGGCTCAGCAACTGGTCTTGCGTCTGCGGCTTGGGCCGCACCGGCGGGGCCAGCGCCACGTTCTGGGCCAGCTCTTCGAACAGCGGCGCCCACTGCGTGCCCGGACGGCCGATGATCTCGTAGCTGGCGCTCTTGCGGCGGATGTCTTCATTGGCCGGAATGGTGGCCAGCACCGGGATGCCGGCATGCTCGGCAAACACCTTGGCTTCGCCGGTGCCGTCGTCACGGTTGATCACCATGCCCGCCACACCGACGTTGCCGCCGAGCTTGCGGAAATACTCCACGGCGCTGCAGACGTTGTTGGCCACGTACAGGCTCTGCAGGTCGTTGCTCGCGACCACGATCACCTTCTGGCACATGTCGCGGGCGATCGGCAGGCCGAAACCGCCGCACACCACGTCACCCAGGAAGTCGAGCAGCACGAAGTCGAAACCCCAGTCATGGAAGCCCAGTTTCTCCAGGGTCTCGAAGCCGTGGATGATGCCGCGGCCACCGCAGCCGCGGCCGACTTCAGGGCCACCCAGCTCCATCGCGTAGACGCCGTCGCGCTTGAAGCAGACGTCGCCGATGGCGACTGCTTCACCCGCGAGTTTCTTTTTCGAGCTGGTTTCGATGATGGTGGGGCAGGCCTTGCCGCCGAACAGCAGGCTGGTGGTGTCGCTCTTCGGGTCGCAGCCGATCAGCAGCACCTTCTTGCCCTGCTGGGCCATCATGTAGCTGAGGTTGGCCAGCGTGAAGCTCTTGCCGATGCCGCCCTTGCCG
>JBBRJU010000250.1:0-4877 GCA_038218895.1 Burkholderiales bacterium | reverse complement strand
GTCGAATCGATGGTGGCGATGATCGCCGCCGCGCGCCAGTTCGAGCAGCAGATGAAGATGCTGCAGAGCGCGCAGGAGCGCGAACAGTCGGCCACCCGGTTGCTGTCGGGCAGTTGATGCCGCCACAGCCGATTGGCACTGCAAGTGCCCCTGCCACCGCCACACCCCAGAGAAGCACCGCCAGCGCGGTGCTTTTTGCCTGTTGGGCGGGCTCAAGTTGCCGCGATCATCGATGCCGAGTCCAGGCAACCGAAGGCGCGACATGATCCGATCACTGTGGATATCCAAGACCGGGATGGAAGCCCAGCAGACCGCGCTGGACGCCATCGCCAACAACCTGGCCAACACCGCCACCACCGGCTACAAGCGCAGCCATGCGGTGTTCGAAGACCTGATGTACCAGAACCTGCGCCAGGTGGGCGCCAACAACGCCGAGCAGGCGCAGCTGCCCACCGGCCTGCAGCTGGGCCTGGGCGTGAAACCGGTGGGCACGGCGCGCAACTTTGCGCAGGGCAACCTGCAGCAGACCGGCGGTGCCTACGACATGGCCGTGCTGGGCCACGGCTTCTTCCAGGTGACCATGCCCGATGGGACCACCGGCTACACCCGTGACGGCAGCTTCAAGACCAATGCCCAGGGCCAGCTGGTGACCAACGGTGGTTACCTGCTGCAGCCGGGCATCACCATCCCGGTGAACGCGCTGTCGGTCAATGTCACCAAGGACGGCATCGTCGAGGTGACCACCGCCGCCAACCAGACCGCGCCGACCCAGCTCGGGCAGATCCAGCTGGCCGGTTTTGTCAACCCGGGTGGCCTGGAGCCACGCGGTGAAAACCTGTACGGCGAAAGCGCGGCGTCGGGGGCGCCGCAGGCCGGTGCGCCCGATGCCGGTGGGCTGGGCGCGCTGTCCTACGGCAGCCTGGAGACCAGCAATGTCAACGTGGTCGAGGAACTGGTCAGCATGATCCAGACGCAGCGCGCCTATGAGATGAATTCGAAGGCGGTGCAGACCTCGGACCAGATGCTGCAGAAGCTGGCGCAGCTGTGAACTGGCGCGCCCTGACCACCATGCGAACCCTGTTCCATGCCGCTGCGCTGAGCCTGGCGGCCGCCTTGTCGACCGGCTGCGCCGGCCTGGGCGAGCGGCTGCAGCAGGTGCCTGCGGTCGATCTGGTGCAGCCCGGTGCGGCGATGCCGGTGGCCGATGCGGCGCTGCCGGCCAGCAGCGAGCCGCCGGTGATCACCGGTGCGATCTTCCAGGCCGACAGGTACAGGCCGCTGTTCGAGAACCACCGTGCCCGCATCGTCGGCGACACGCTGAACATCAGCATCACCGAAAAAGTGAGCGCGGTGCAGAAGAGCACCAGCAGCGTCAACCGCAAGGGCTCGGTGGATGCTGGCATAGGCGCGCTGCCCTTCCTCAAGAGCAGTGCGCTGACGCGGGCCAGCGCCAGCGGCAACGGCAACAGCGCGTTCTCGGGCAACGGCACCACCGAGAGCAGCAATGACTTTTCCGGCGTGATCACCGCCACCGTGGTGCAGGTGCTGTCCAACGGCCACCTGATCGTGTCGGGCGAGAAGCAGATCGGCGTCAATGCCAATGTGGATGTGCTGCGCTTCTCGGGCCAGGTCGACCCGCGCGCGATTGCGCCGGGCAACACCATCTCCAGCACGCTGATCGCCAATGTGCGGGTGATGCAGCGCGGCCGCGGACAGGCTGCCGACGCCCAGTCGATCGGCTGGCTCGGCCGCTTCTTTCTGAATGTCCTGCCCATCTGATGCCGCTGACCCTGACGCTGATGCTGATGCTGACCGCCATGTTTCCCCGCCCCAAGTTCACCAAACCGGATCCCGACCGCCTGCTGCGGCTGGTGGTGCTGGTCAGCCTGTTCGCGGCCAGTGCGGCCGTGTGGTGGCCGGTGCAGGCGGCCCGCATCAAGGAGGTGGCCAAGGTGCAGGGTGTGCGGCCCAACCAGCTCACCGGTTTCGGCCTGGTGTTCGGGCTCGATGGCACCGGCGACCAATCCACCCAGGCGCCGTTCACGCCGCAGGCGCTGGCCGCCTTTTTGCAGCAAAACGGCATCACTTTGCCGCCGGGCGTGACGATGCAGCCGCGCAACCTGGCGTCGGTGGTGGTGACGGCCGAGTTGCCGCCGTTTGCCCAGCCGGGCCAGCGCATCGACGTGAATGTGTCGTCCGCCGGCAATGCCAAGAGCCTGCGCGGTGGCCTGCTGCTGCAGACCGCGCTGCGCGGCACCGACGGCCAGATCTACGCCATCGCGCAGGGCAACCTGATCGTCGGCGGTGCCGGTGCCTCGGCCGGTGGCGCCAAGGTGCAGATCAACCACCTGGCCGCCGGCCGCGTGCCCGATGGCGCCACGGTCGAGCGGTCGGTGCCGATGGCGATGAGCCACAACGGCCTGCTGCAGCTGGACCTGCAGAGCAATGATTTCGCCACTGCCCGCGCGGTGGCCGATGCCATCAACGCGGCCAAGGGGCCTGGCACCGCCCAGGCGGTCGACGGCCGGGTGGTGCGGGTGCGCATGCCGCCGCAACCGGGCGACCATGTGGCCTTCATGGCCGACCTGGAGAACCTGGACGTGCGCCTGCAGCGGCCGGCTGCGCGGGTGGTGATCAATTCGCGCACCGGCTCGGTGGTGATGAATGAATCGGTGACGCTGGGCAGCTGCGCGGTGGCGCATGGGTCGCTCACCGTCACCGTCAATGCCACCCCGATGGTCAGCCAGCCCAATGCGCTGGCCGGTGGGCAGACCGTGCTGTCGGAGAAGAACGACATCGCCATCACCCAGCAAGGCGGGCAACTGATGCACCTGCCCGCCGGTGCCAAGCTGGCCGATGTGGTGCGTGCCCTCAACACCCTGGGCGCCACGCCGCAGGACCTGCAGGCCATCCTGCAGGCGATGAAGAGCGCGGGCGCCCTGAACGCAGAGATCGAGGTGATCTGACCATGGCGACCATGCCCCACATCGGCCTCAGCACCACCAGCGCGTCCGACGTCAAGCTGGCCAGCGACGGCCGCAACCTGGACAACCTCAGGCGCGGTGCCGCGCAGAACCCCAAGGGTGCCGCGCGTGAGGCGGCCAAGCAGTTCGAGTCGCTGTTCATGACCGAGCTGATGAAGAGCATGCGCGCGTCCACCCAGGCCAGCGGCCTGATGGACAACGCCGGCACCAAGCTGGGCACCGAGATGCTCGACGCCCAGCTGGCCGCCAAGACCGCCGGCCGGCCGGGTGGTCTGTCGGACGTGATCGAGAAGCAGCTGGACCGCCAGATGGGCCTGGTGCCCGGCCCGATCCCCAGCACCCGGCGCGCCAATGACAGCCTGTCCACGGTGCAGGCGCCCGACAGCACGCCCAAGGTGCCCGAGAAAAGCGCGGCCGGCTTCGTGCGCCAGCACACCACGGCCGCCGAGCGTGCCGCCGCCGAGACCGGCATCCCCGCCCCGTTCATGCTGGCCCAGGCCGCGCTGGAGACAGGCTGGGGCAAGCGCGAGATCATTGGCCGCGACGGCACCAACAGCCACAACCTGTTCGGCATCAAGGCCGGCAGCAGCTGGAACGGCCCCACGGTGGACGTGACCACCACCGAATACATCGGCGGCCAGCCGCGCAAGATGATCCAGAAGTTCCGCGCCTATGCCAACGAGGCCGAATCGTTTGCCGACTACGCCCGCCTGATGAAGGACAGCCCGCGCTACGCCAAGGTGGTGGAACGCGCGGCCGACGCCAAGGCCTTCGCCATGGGCCTGCAGAAGGCCGGCTATGCCACCGACCCGCTGTATGGCCAGAAGCTGGGCCAGGTGATCAACACCACGCTGCGCCTGCAGCGCGACATGGCGTGAGCATGGCCACCCCCCGCAGCGCCTGCGGCCTGGCTCCGGTCTGGGTCGTTGCATGACCACCTCGTCGCTGTTGTCGCTGGGCACATCGGCGCTGTATGCCGCCAATGCCCAGTTGCTGACCACCAGCAACAACATCGCCAACGCCAACACGCCGGGCTATGCACGCCAGTCGGTGGAACTGGCCACGGCCGGCAGCGCCTACAACGGCTCGGGCTACTTCGGCCGCGGTGTCACCGTGTCCACCGTCAGCCGCGCGGCCAACATGTTTTTGACACAGCAGGCGGTGGCGGCGGGTTCGGCCGCGGCGGCCGACGGCGTGCGGCGCGACATGCTGTCGCAGCTGGAGAAGGTGTTCGCCGGCGGCGAGGCCGGCCTGGGCCATGCCGCCACGCAGATCTTCAATGCGTTTGCCGATGTGGCGGCCAATGCGTCGGACCTGGCGGCGCGCCAGGCGGTGCTGGGCCGGCTGGAAGACTTTGCATCGCTGGCACGCTCGTCGTCCGACCAGATCGAGGCATTGCAGGCCAATGTGGTGCATGACGTGCAGGGCGGCCTGTCCGAGGTCAACACCCTGGCGGGGCAGATGGCCAAGCTCAACCTGGCAATTGCTGCGGCGTCCAACCGCGGCCATTCGCCCAACGAATTGCTCGACCAGCGCGACGAACTGGTGCGCCGCATCGGCAGCCAGATGCAGGTGCACACGGTGCAGGGCGCAGACCAGACCATGGCGGTGTATGTGGGCAGCGGCCAGACGCTGGTGCTGGGTGGGGCGTCGTTCAAGCTGGTGCCGCAGGCCGATCCGCATGACCCCAGCCGCATCGGCGTGGCCATCGACATCGGCGGCCAGCGCACCCAGCTGCCGGCCGACGCCATCGGCGAAGGCCAGGTGGCCGGGCTGCTGCACTTCCAGGGCAAAGACCTGGCCGAGGCCCGCGGCCGCCTGGGTCAGCTGGTGGCCGGCCTGGGCCATGCGCTGAACACCCAGCAGGCGCTGGGCCTGGACCTGCAGGGCCAG
>JBBRJU010000249.1:0-4881 GCA_038218895.1 Burkholderiales bacterium | reverse complement strand
GCCTGGTCGAGTTCCGCGACCCGCCGGCCGACGACGGTACGACACCGGGCACGCTGCGCATGGTGTCGATCGTCGATGTGCTCAACGACGGCATCTCGGCCGTCTACACCTTCTACGACCCCGAGCACAAGGGCGGCCTGGGCACTTACGGCGTGCTGTGGCAGGTCGCGCAGATCCGCCAGCTGAAGCTGCCGCACCTGTACCTGGGTTACTGGATCGCCGAGAGCGACAAGATGGGCTACAAGGCCGGCTTCGGTCCGCACCAGTTGCTGACCGAACGCGGCTGGGAATGGGCCGAGCCGCAGCCCCCCAGCCAGGCCGGCGGCTGAGCCCGCAATTGCCTTGCGGGTGACAGGCCCGCACACCCTGCCCGCCTACAATCCGGGAATGAATCAGCCCCCACGCTCACGTCGTTCACTGCCCCCCGCAGGGGCGCTTCAGGCCTATCGGGCAGCCGGGCGGGCCTGAAATGGCACTGTCCCCTGTCCCTGAACTCGTGGCCGAGCTGGCCGCCGGCCGCATGGTGATCCTCGTCGATGAGGAAGACCGCGAGAACGAAGGCGATCTGGTGCTCGCCGCTGACCATGTGTCGGCCGAAACCATCAATTTCATGGCCAAGCACGGCCGTGGCCTGATCTGCCTGACGCTCACCAAGGACCGCTGCGAGCGGCTGCAGTTGCCGCCGATGGCCACGCGCAACGGCACGGTGCATGGCACGGCCTTCACCGTGTCGATCGAGGCGGCCACTGGCGTCACCACCGGCATCAGCGCCGCCGACCGCGCCTGCACGGTGCAGGCCGCCGTGGCCAAGGACGCGCAGCCCACCGACCTGGTGCAGCCCGGTCACATCTTTCCGCTGCAGGCGCAAGATGGCGGCGTGCTGATGCGTGCCGGCCACACCGAGGCCGGCTGCGACCTGGCCGCGATGGCCGGCTGCACACCTGCCGCAGTGATCTGCGAGATCATGAACGACGACGGCACCATGGCACGGCTGCCCGAGCTGCAGGTGTTTGCGCAGGCGCACGGCCTGAAGATCGGCACCATCGCCGACCTGATCGCCTACCGCTCGCACAACGAGACGCTGATCGAATGCCTGGGCGAGCGCGGCCTGATGACGGCGCAGGGCAACTTCATCTGCCAGGCCTTCCGCGACCATTCCGGCGGCCTGCACATCGCCCTGCGCAAGGGCAGCTGGCTGCCGGACGAAGAAGTGCTGGTGCGCGTGCATGAGCCGTTCACCGCGATGGACCTGTTGGACGTGGGCCGCAGCGCCCACAGCTGGCCACTGCCCACCGCGCTGGCGGCGATCCAGGCTGCGCCGGCCGGCGTGGCGGTGCTGCTGAACTGCGGCACCGACATCGCCACGCTGATGCCCCAGGTGCTGCCGCAACAGGCCAGCCGGGCACCGCGGCCGATGCAGATGGATCTGCGCACCTACGGCGTGGGCGCGCAGATCCTGCGCCAGCTCGGTGTCACCCGCATGAAGCTGCTGGGCAGCCCGCGTCGCATGCCCAGCATGGTGGGCTACGGGCTGGAAGTCATCAGCTTCCAGGCCGCTGATCGCTGATTGCTGACAGCTGAAGCACTGCCCCTCTCTCCCGAAAGCTCCCATGCAACACGCCAACCAAGGCGATGCCACCCCCCTGGACGGCAGCGACCTGTCGGTCGCCATCGTGCAGGCCCGCTTCAATGCCGACATCACCGGCCAACTGGCGCAAGCCTGCCTGGCCGAATTGGCCGCGCTGGGCGTCGATGCCGGCAACATCCGCCATGTCACCGTGCCCGGCGCGCTGGAGGTGCCGCTGGCACTGCAGGTGCTGGCCGACACCGAAGAGTTCGACGCGCTGATCGCGCTGGGTTGCATCATCCGCGGCGAGACCTACCACTTCGAGCTGGTGGCCAATGAAAGTGGCGCCGGCGTCAGCCGGGTGTCACTGGACTACAGCTTGCCAGTGGCCAATGCCATTCTCACGGTCGAAAATGAGGCGCAAGCCTGGGCCCGCGCCACCGACAAGGGCCGCGACGCCGCCCGGGTGGCGGTCGAGATGGCCAAGCTGCTGAATGCCCTGGTCTGATGGCACTGCAGTGACCGACCAACCCGATTCCACCAGTGTCCCGCAGCCACCCCCTGCGGCCAAGAAGTCTGGCCGCAAGCCGCAGGGCACGTCCACGCGCCGCCGTGCCCGCGAGCTCGCCTTGCAAGGGCTGTACCAATGGCTGCTCAGCGGCGCCGACGGCGCCGAGATCGAAGCCCACCTGGCCGAGCATGACGGCTTCGACAAGTTCGACCGCGCGCACTTCGACGCCCTGCTGCACGGCAGCATCGCCGAGGCCGTTGCACTCGATGCCGTGCTGGCACGCCATGTCGACCGCCGCACCAAGGACCTGTCGCCGGTGGAGCATGGCGTGCTGATGATCGGCACCTACGAGCTGACGCACTGCCTGGACATCCCTTACCGCGTGGTCATCAACGAGGCGGTGGAACTGGCCAAGGCCTTTGGCGGCACCGACGGCCACAAGTACGTCAATGGTGTGCTCGACAAGTGCGCGGGGGATCTGCGCCAGGTGGAAGTGGCAGCGCGCCAGGCAGCCAAGCGCGGCGCATGAAGCTGGCGCAGCGGCTGGCTCACATCGAGCCGTTTTATGTGATGGAGTGCGCCAAGGCGGCGCAGCGCATCGCCGCCGGCCCGGCCTGTGACCCGGCCGTCGGTGGTGAACGCATGCTGTTCCTGAACATCGGCGAGCCCGACTTCACCGCACCGCCACTGGTGCAGGAAGCCGCCATCCGCGCCATCCAGGACGGCCGCAGCCAGTACACCGACGCGCTGGGCCTGCCCGCGCTGCGCGCGGCCATCAGTGCCTGGTATGCACAGCGCTTCGGGCTGCAGGTCCCGGCGGGCCGCATCATGGTCACCGCCGGTGCGTCGGCCGGCTTGCAGCTGGCCTGCCTGGCGCTGTTCCAGGCCGGTGACGAGGTGCTGATGCCCGACCCCAGCTACCCCTGCAACCGCCATTTCGTGGCCGCCGCCGATGCGGTGGCACGGCTGCTGCCCACCACCGCCGCACAGCGCTTCCAGCTGGACGCTGCGGCCGTGGCCCAGGCCTGGACACCTGCCACCCGAGGCGTGCTGCTGGCCAGCCCGTCCAACCCCACCGGCACTTCCATCCACCCCGACGAACTGCGCCGCATCGACGCAGTGGTGCGCGGCCACGGCGGCGTGACAGTGGTCGACGAGATCTACCTCGGCTTGAGCTATGACGACACCTTCGGCCACAGCGCGCTGCAGCTGGGCGCGCACATCGTGTCGGTCAACAGCTTCAGCAAGTACTTCAACATGACCGGCTGGCGCCTGGGCTGGCTGGTGCTGCCCGAGGCCCTGGTGGCGCCGATGGAGCGGCTGGCACAGAACCTGTTCATCTGCGCCAGCACCATTGCCCAGCACGCGGCACTGGCCTGCTTCCACCCGGAATCGATCGCCGAATACGAGCGCCGCCGTCGCGAGTTCCGCGCCCGGCGCGACAAGGTGGTACCAGCCTTGAACAAGCTGGGGCTGCGGGTGCCGGTGGCGCCCGACGGCGCCTTCTATGCCTATGCCGACTGCAGCGCCCACCATGCCGACAGCTGGGACTTCGCCTTTGCGCTGATGCAGACAGCGCATGTGGCGCTGACGCCAGGGCGGGATTTCGGCCGGCATGACCCGCAGCGCTGGCTGCGGCTGTCGTTTGCCAGCAGCCAGGACAAGCTCGACGAGGCCTTGCACCGCCTGCAGCGGGCGCTGGGATGACACCTGCGCCCTTCCAGCACACGCTGCGGGTGTACTGGGAAGACACCGACGCCGGCGGCGTGGTGTTCTATGCCAACTACCTGAAGTTCTTCGAGCGTGCCCGCACCGAATGGCTGCGTGCCCTGGGCGTGGGCCAGCAGGCACTGCGCGAGGCCAGCGGCGCCATCTTCATCGTCAGCGACACGGCGCTGCGCTACCTGGCGCCGGCCCGGCTGGACGACTTGCTGACCGTGACCGTGCAGCCGGTGGAAACCGGCCGCGCGTCGATGACATTGCAGCAACAAGCCTGGCGCAACAATGGCATGGCTGCAAGCCCCACGCTGCTGTGCGAGGGCCGCATCCGCATCGGCTGTGTCGATGCGACCAGCTTCCGCCCGCGCCGCTTTCCCGAACCCGTGACCCAGGCCTTGCACCGATGAACCAGGATTTCTCGATCGTCACCCTGGTGCTGCATGCCAGCCTCGTGGTGCAGCTGGTCATGGCCGGGTTGCTGCTCACTTCACTGGCCAGCTGGACGGTGATCTTCGGCAAGGTGTTCAGCCTGCGCAGCCTGCGCCGGGGCAATGACGATTTCGAACGTGAATTCTGGTCGGGCAAGAACCTGAACGACCTGTACAACGCCGCCAGCAACAAGGCCGACAGCACGCCGATGGAGCGCATCTTTGCCAGCGGCATGCGTGAATTCTTGAAGCTGCGTGAACGCCGCCAGGAATCGAGCGCCCAGCTCGACGGCGCGCGGCGTGCCATGCGCGCCAGCCTGCAGCGCGAGCTGGACGTGATCGAGGGCAACGTGGGCTTCCTGGCCAGCGTGGGCTCGGTCAGCCCCTACGTGGGCCTGTTCGGCACGGTGTGGGGGATCATGCATGCCTTCGTCGGCCTGGCCAATGTGCAGCAGGTGTCGCTGGCCACCGTGGCGCCCGGCATCGCCGTGGCGCTGGTGGCCACCGCCATCGGCCTGTTCGCCGCGATCCCGGCGGTGGTGGCCTACAACCGCTTCGCCCGCGACATCGACCGCATCGCCATCCAGCTGGAGAGCTTCATCGAGGAGTTCACCAACATCCTGCAGCGCAACGCCGTGCAGCCGGCGGCCGCTGCG
>JBBRJU010000248.1:0-4898 GCA_038218895.1 Burkholderiales bacterium | reverse complement strand
GTGCAGGGTGAACGTGCGCTGGCCTGGGTGCATGCCCGCAATGCCGAGAGCCGCGCGCTGCTGCAGCAGCAGCCGCGCTTTGCCGCGATGCGCGCAGGCTTTCTCGCCATCCTGGACTCGGCCGACAAGATCCCGCTGGTCACCCGTCGTGGCGACTGGTTCTACAACCTGTGGCGCGATGCTGCGCACCCGCGCGGCCTGTGGCGGCGCACCACGCTGGCAAGCTTCTGCATGCCCGCGCCAGATTGGCAGACCGTGCTCGACCTCGACGCCCTGGCCACCGCCGAGGCCGAAAACTGGGTGTGGGGCGGCGCCACCAGCCTGGGGCCGGCGTACCGGCACTGCCTGGTGCAGCTGTCACGCGGCGGCGCCGACGCCACCGTGGTGCGCGAGTTCGACCTGGTGGCCAAGGCCTTCGTGGCCGACGGCTTCAACCTGCCCGAGGCCAAGACCGACGTCACCTGGGAAGACGCCGACCACCTGCTGGTGGGCACCGACACCGGCCCCGGCTCGCTGACCGATGCGGGCTACCCGCGCACCGTGCGGCGCTGGCGGCGTGGCACGCCGCTGGCCGCAGCGCCGGTGGTGTTCGAAGGCCAGCCGCAGGATGTGTCGGTCTCGGCCTGGATCGACCGGCGCCCCGGCCGGCAACGCACCATCGTCAGCCGTGCCACCGATTTCTACAACAGCCAACAGTTCCTGCTGCTGGGCGACCGGCTGCAGAAGATCGTGATCCCCAGTGATGCCCACATCGGTTTCTGGGGCACGCGCGCGCTGCTGCAGCTGCGCAGTGACTGGGCCACGGGCGGCACGCTGTGGCCGGCCGGGAGCCTGCTGGCGGGCGATGCGGCAGCGGTGCTGGCCGCCCGGGTTGATGCCGACATGCCGCTGCTGCAGGCCTTGTTCACCCCCACGGCAAGCCGGTCGCTGCAGGGCTGGGGCACCAGTGCCAGCCAGGTGCTGCTGCAGGTGCTCGACAACGTGGCCGGCCGGCTGGAAGCCTGGTGGCCGCAGGGCGACAGCTGGGCGCACCACGCCATCGCTGCGCCCCACCCGGGCAGCCTGGGCCTGCAGACCCTGCATGACGAAGAACTGGCCGACGACCCGCTGGCCGAGCAGTACCTGCTCGGCTACACCGATTTCCTGACGCCCGACGCGCTGCTGCTGGGCCACACCGACGGCCGGCCGCTACAGGCCCTGAAGGCCCGCCCGGCGTTTTTCGACGCCAGCGGCCTGCAAGTGCAACAGCACTGGGCCACGTCGCCGGACGGCACCCGCGTGCCCTACTTCCTGGTGGCCCGCCAGGGCCTGGTGCTGGACGGCAGCCACCCCACCCTGCTCAACGGCTATGGCGGCTTCGAGATCGCCAAGCTGCCGGTGTACTCGGCCGGCTGGGGCACAGCCTGGCTGGCACATGGCGGCGTGGTGGCGGTGGCCAACATCCGCGGCGGCGGCGAATTCGGCCCGGCCTGGCACCAGGCGGCCATCGGCGCCGACAAGCAGAAGAGCTACGACGACTTCGCGGCCGTGGCTGAGCATCTGATCGCCAGCGGTGTGACACGGCCGCAGCGCCTGGCCATCCAGGGCGGCAGCAATGGCGGCCTGCTGGTGGCTGCGGTGATGCTGCAGCGGCCCGAACTGTTCGGCGCGGTGCTGTGCCAGGTGCCGCTGCTGGACATGCGCCGCTACCACCGGCTGCTGGCCGGTGCATCGTGGATGGCCGAGTACGGCAACCCCGACCTGCCGGCCGAATGGGCCTGGATCGCAGCCTACAGCCCCTACCAGAACCTGCAGCCGGGCCTGGCCCTGCCGAAGTTGCTGTTGACCACCAGCACCCGCGACGACCGGGTGCACCCGGGCCATGCCCGCAAGATGGCCGCGCGCATGCTGGCACTGGGCTACGCGCCGCTGTACTTCGAAAACACCGAAGGCGGCCATGCCGGCGCGGCCGACAATGCGCAGAAGGCCGACATGCTGGCACTGGAGTTCGCCTTCCTGTGGCAGGCGCTGGGCGCTTGAATGCAGCCGGATCCTGGCGGCTGACTGGCGGCTGGCAGGCCGCTGATGGTCCCTTTCTGGCCGCATCAGGCCCAGACCGTGAACACCCCGGCACCACGCTGGATTGAAAGGCTGACATGCACACCGACGCGCTGGCCGTGATCGACTTCTGGTTCGGCCCACCCGACGACCCCGGCCACGACCAGCCACGGGCGGCGTGGTTCAAGAAGGACGACACCTTCGACGCGCTGATCGGCCAGCGCTTCGGCCCGCTGATCGAGCGCGCGCTGCTCGGCGCCATCGACGGCTGGCTGACCCATCCGGTCGAGCCCTTGCCTGCGCTCGCCCGGGTGCTGGTGCTCGACCAGTTCACCCGCAATGTGTTTCGCGGCACTGCGCGGGCTTTCGCCGGCGACGGCATGGCGCTGCAGACCGCCGGCGCCCTGGTCGCCAGCGGGGCCGACCGGGCCCTGACCGGCGTGCAACGGCAGTTTGCCTACCTGCCGTTCGAGCATGCCGAAGACCTGCCGCACCAGCGCACCGCCGTGCAGCTCTACCAGCAGCTGGCGGCAGACGAACCCGCGCGTGCCGACTTGGTGGATTGGGCACAGAAGCACCTGGACATCGTGGCCCGCTTCGGCCGATTTCCACACCGCAATGCAGCGCTGGGGCGGGCCAGCACCGCCGAGGAAACCGCCTTCCTGCTGACGCCGGGCTCGGGTTTCTGACCCCGGGCGGCGGGGGCGCCGGTAGCGCCCCGGGCCGTCGACACCGGCTCAGACCACCACCGGCTCCGGCTCCAGCCGGATGCCGACGCGGCCGTACACACTTTCCTGGATGGCGCGGGCCAGCGTCAGCACCTCGGCGCCGGTGGCGCCGCCGCAGTTCACCAGCACCAGGGCCTGGCGTTCATAGACACCGGCATTGCCCACCCGCTTGCCCTTCCAGCCGCAGGCGTCGATCAGCCAGCCTGCGGCCAGCTTGAAGCGGCCGTCGGGCAGCGGGTAGTGCACGATGTGCGGGTCGCGGCCGATGATGTCGCGGCATTGCTCGGCGCTGACGACCGGGTTCTTGAAAAAGCTGCCGGCGTTGCCGATGCGGCGCCAGTCGGGCAGCTTGGCGCTGCGGATGGCGCAGACCCAGTCGAACACGGTGCGGGCGTCCGGCGCGTGCTGGCCGGTCTCGGCCATGCGGCGCGCAATGTCCAGGTAACCCAGCACCGGCTGCCAGGGCCTGGGCAAGCGCAGCCGCACCCGGGTGATCAGGCTCTTGCCGGCCAGGCCACCAAAGCCGGCCTGCTTGAAGACGCTGTCGCGGTAGCCGAAGGCACAGGCGCGGGCGTCCAGGGTCACGCTGCGGCCGGTGACCAGGTCGACCGCGTCCAGGCTGTCGAAGCGGTCGGCCAGCTCCAGGCCGTAGGCGCCGATGTTCTGCACTGGCGCCGCACCCACGCTGCCGGGGATCAGTGCCAGGTTCTCCAGCCCGGGCCAGCCCTGGTCCAGCGTCCAGGCCACGGCGCCGTGCCAGGTTTCGCCGGCACCGAATTCCACCGTCCAGGCGTCGTCCTGCTCGGAGACCAGCCGCCGCCCCATCACCGCCACCCGCAGCACCACCGCCGCCGGGTCACGGGTCAGCACCAGGTTGCTGCCGCCACCCAGCACCAGCTTGGGCGCACGGCCGAACTCGGGGTGGTCGAGCACCCGGCGCACATCGGCATCGCCATGGATGGCGACCAGCGCAGGCGCCACCGCCGGCAGGCCGAAGGTGTTGAGCGCACGCAGGCTGGCATGGCGCGTGATGTCCAGCGTGGGCGGGTAAGCGGGCATGGCCGGATTTTCACCGACAGCGGCAGACCGCGCCGCGCCACACGGTTTGGCTCCCAGCGCAAACTGGGCGGCATGCCACCGGCTGTTCAGCGCCTGGCAGGCCGGCCGGCTGCCAGACACTGGCGCGGCCACTGTGCCTGCACCCAGCGCAGCCAGCGGCGCCATGCCCATGCCCATGCCCATGCCCTGCCCTTGCCGTTGCCCATGCACGCTGCCTGCACGGGTCTGCCGACGCCCGGGCGCCGCGCTGCACTGCGCCACGGCCAGGCTGGAGCGCCGCTGGCCCTGACTGGCTGATGGCCACACCAACACCCCGTCGCCGCGCCTGGCAGCGGCCCGGCGGCTGGCTGCTGGCCACCGGCCTTGGCCTGGTGCTGGCCTTCGTGGCCATCGGCTGGGGGCAGTGGCGCCAGATGTCGCTGCTCAGCAGCACGGTGCGCGACGAGGGCGACAAGCTGGTGTGGCGCATCGTCCAGGTGGAAAGCGAGGCCCAGCAACTGCGCGACTTGCTGTTCGCTTGCCAGCTGGAGCCCGCCGACCCGGTGCGCGCAGAAATGGCCGAACAGGTGCGCCAGCGCTTCGCACTGTTGGCCAGCCGCCTGTTGCAAGTGCAGCCGCAGCGGGTGGCGCACCTGGTGAACTTTGGCCAGGACCATGCGCCGACCATCACCGCGCTGGAAACCTTTGTGCACACGCATGGCCCGGCGCTGGGCGAGGCCGCCACCGGGCCGCTGACACGCCAGGCCGCTGCGGCCGCGCTGGCCGACCTGTCGGCCCTGTTCGGCCCGATCCACGCCCTGACCCTGCGCGCCCACCAGCACTTTGCACAGGCCGTGGACAACCGCCACGCCGCAGTGCACGACCAGGCCCGCCTGAGCTTGGGCCTGACCACGCTCCAGAGCCTGTTGACGCTGGCCTTTGCACTGCTGACGGTGCGGCAGTTGCGCAGCTTGGTGCGGCGCCGCCGGGGGCTGCAGCAGGTGGCCGACAAGCTGCAGCAGGCCCGCGCCGAGGCCGAGGCGGCCAGCCAGGCCAAGAGCGCCTTCCTGGCCAACATGAGCCATGAACTGCGCA
>JBBRJU010000247.1:0-4900 GCA_038218895.1 Burkholderiales bacterium | reverse complement strand
GGCGATGCCGCTGACCACCACGCTGCCGGCCGACGCGTTGATCAGCGTCTCGGGCTTGACCTTGCCGGTCTCCAGCGCCCAGGCAACGATGAAGGGTTTCATCGTCGACCCGGGCTCGAAGATGTCGGTCAGCGCACGGTTGCGCAGCTGCTCGCCGGTGCGCTTGCCGCGTTCGCCTGGGTCGTAGCTGGGGTAGTTGGCCAGCGCCAGGATCTCGCCGGTCTGCACATCCAGCACCACCACGCTGCCGGCCTTGGCCTTGTGCTCGGCCACCGCCTCGCGCATGCGCTGGTAGGCGAAGAACTGCACCTTGGCATCGACCGACAGCGCGATGTCGCTGCCGTCGGCCGGCAGGGTGTGGGTGCCCATGTCCTCGATCACCCGGCCCAGGCGGTCCTTGACCACGCCGCGGCTGCCGTTGCGGCCCTGCAGCTGGCGCTGGAAGGCGAGTTCCACCCCCTCCTGGCCCTGGTCTTCCAGGTTGGTGAAGCCCACCACATGGGCTGCGGATTCACCCTCGGGGTAGCGGCGGCGGAACTCGCGGCTCTGGTAGACGCCCTTGATGCCCAGCTGGTCGATCTGGTTCCAGGTGTCGGTGTCGATCTGGCGGCGCAGCCAGGCAAAACTGGCGCTGCCGCTGGCCAGTCGCTTGTCGAGCTCTGGCGTGTCCATGCCCAGCAGCTTGGCCAGGTCGCGGCGCTGCTCGGGCGTGGCCTTCAAATCCTTGGGGATGGCCCAGACGCTGGGCACCGGCACGCTGGTGGCCAGCAGCTGGCCACTGCGGTCGAGCACGCGGCCGCGGGTGGCGGGCACCTCCAGGCTGTGGGCATAGCGCTTCTCGCCTTCCTTCTGGAAGAACTCGGGCTTGACCAGCTGGATCTGCGCTGCGCGCAGCAGCAGGCCGGCAAAGCCCAGGGCCACGGCAGCCACCAGGAAGCGGCTGCGCCAGTTGGGCGTCTTGCTGGCCAGCAGCGGGCTGGTGGCGTAGTTGACGCCGCGCACGGCGGTGGAGTTCAGCAGCTTCTTCATGGCCGGACACCTGAGGCGGCGACCATGCTGGCGCCGGTGGCGGCGGGCGATGCCGCCGGGGCGCTTTCGTACATGGTGATGGCCGGTGTGGCGGTGCTCATCTTCAGCCGCTCACGCGCGCTCTTGTCCACCCGCTGGTTGGTGGCCTGCAGCTCACGCTCGGCCTCCAGGCGCTTGTGCTCGCCTTCCAGGCGAACGGCTTCCACGTCGGCACGGTGGTCGGCGTTGAACAGGCGGCGCGCGTCGTAAGCCGTCTTCACCAGCAGCAAGGCGCTGGCAATGACCGCGATCAGCAGCATGACGTTGAACTTCGTCACGCAGCCACCCCGCTGCGCTCGGCCACCCGCAGCGTGGCCGAGCGGGCGCGCGGGTTGGCACGCACTTCGCCCACGCCCGGCTTCAGGCGTCCCAGCGCCACCAGCTTCATCGCCTTGGGCGCGGCGTACATGGCGGGTGAGTGCCGGTCGACGACCTCCTTGCTTTCGCGCGCAATGAAGGTCTTGACGATGCGGTCTTCCAGCGAATGGAAGCTGATCACCGCCAGCCGCCCGCCCGGCGCCAACAGCGCCAGGGCAGCGCTCAGCCCCTGCGCGAGCTCCGTGAGCTCGCCGTTGACGAGAATCCGAAGAGCTTGAAATGTGCGCGTTGCAGGGTCCTGGCCCGGCTCGCGGGTCTTGACCGCACGAGCCACGACCTGGGCAAGTTCGGCTGTCGTTCGAACAGGGGCCCCGCTGTCCCGGCGAGCAACAAGCGCCTTTGCAATCGGTACAGCAAACCGTTCTTCGCCATAGTCACGTATCACCTCCGCAATGCGGCGCTGGTCGGCGCCGGCCAGAAATTCAGCAGCTGTCTCGCCACGGGTCGTGTCCATGCGCATGTCCAGCGGCGCATCGAACCGGAAACTGAAGCCCCGCGCGGGGTTGTCGATCTGCGGCGAGCTCACGCCCAGGTCGAGCAACACGCCGTCCACCTGGGTGATGCCGCGCGCCGCCAGCGCGCTGGCCATGTCGGCAAAGCTTTCATGCACGATGGCAAAGCGCGGGTCAGCGATGGCCAGGGTCTGGCCTGCGGCCACGGCCTCGGGATCCTTGTCGAAGCCGATCAGCCGGCCGCCCGGGCCCAGGCGCGCCAGCAGCGCACGGCTGTGGCCGCCGCAGCCGAAAGTGCCATCGACATAGGTGCCTTCAGCCCGGACGGCGACTGCCTCGACCGCTTCGTCGAGCAGGACGGTGGTGTGCTGCCAGGCAGCCTGGGCGCACATCAGAAGACAAAGCTCTTGATGGCGTCGGGCATCGGCCCGGCCATGACATTGGCCTGGTGCGCCGCATAGCGCGCCGGGTCCCACAACTCCAGGCGCTGGCCCATGCCCATCAGCAGCACGTCCTTGTCCAGCCCGGCCATGGCGCGCAGCTCAGGCGGCACCAGCACACGTGAGGCGGAATCCACCTCCACGTCGGCCGCGCTGCCCAGAAAGAAACGGCGCCAGCCGTCGGCTTCCATCGGCAGGCTCAGCAGCTTGGCGCGAAACTCTTCCCAGGCCGGGCGGGGGAACACCAGCAGGCAACCCACCGGGTGCTGGGTGAGGGTGAGCTGGTTGTCCGACAAGGCCACCAGCGCGTCGCGGTGGCGTGCGGGCACAGCCATGCGCCCCTTGCCATCGAGCGCCAACGCCGCAGTCCCTTGAAAGATCAATCCAGCCACTTTGCCCCACCAAATCCCACCAAACTCCACTTTATCGCAGAATTTAGGGCAATCACCGGATCGGCACTGGAAAAATCAATCAAATCAACTACTTACGGTTTGATCCTCAAGATGATCAGAAACAAATATCGTTTCAAAATAGAGACTTGCGCGGGCTTGTGAAAGCGGTGGTTGAGATGGTGAAGGCAGCATGACAGCAGCAGGCGCAGCCCGGCATGTGCGGATTGTCACGGAACGCTCGCTTCAGCCCGGGCCGATCCGGCCGACAGAGACGCAAAAAAACCCGCCGCGACCAAGCCAGGGCGGGTTGCACCGGGCTGCGGCGTGCAACCGCCAGCAGACCTTCAGTTCGATTGCTTGATCAGCCGCCCGGCGGCCTGCTGCACCGGCCGCGCGTTCATCGGATACAGCCGGGAGAACACGCCGATCTGGTCTTGCGCCACCGGTACCGGCTGCTGCAGCACCAGCCACAGCACGCCTTCGCTGCAGGGCGGCGTGGTCAGCGAGCCCATGTAGGTGAAGTAACGGCGGTCGGCCGGCAGCAGGTGGTTCATGTCGATGTCGCCACGCACGCTGACCTCGCTGCCCTTTTCCAGCGGCAGGTTGTTCCACACCGTCTGGATCAGCGGCTGGGCGGCGCCACCACGGTCGAGCAGCACGGCCACCACCGCCAGCCGGCCTTCAGGGTCCTTGTGCACCAGGTGCGCCACCATGTCGAACTGGCGGCCGTTGATGCGCTCTTCCGACGGGCGGTGGAAGTGGAACTGCACCAGGTCGTAGCGCCGGCCCTGCACCTCGATGGCGTTGCCGCCACCCACATTCACCTGGATGGTGTGGCCGTTGTCGATGACACCAAAGGCCGACGGCCGGTAGTCGAACTGGATCGGCTCCAGATCCACCTTCACGCCGCTGCGGATGTCGATCGGGCTCTGCCGGCTGCCGTTGGCACAGGCGGAGAACTCGGGCTTGAGCTGGCCCCATTGCGCGGGGCCGCCGTCACCACCGTAGCTCCAGTGCGCCGCATGGGCGCTGGCCTTTTGGCCGGCTGCTGCCTTGGCGGCGCGCAGCCTGGCCACCCGGGCGGGCGTGGCGCCCTGGTCGGCGGCCTTGCCACCGGCCTCGGTGTGGGCCGCCGCCGATCCGGGCGCCGCCTCGGCATGGGCCTTGGACATCACCCGCACCACATACGGCGTGGGCGCCTCGGGCGCCTTCACCGCGCCCAGCTTGGCGGCCAGCTTCTCGCGCAGCACATCCATCGGGTCGGCGGCCACAGCGGCTTTGGCCGACTCGGCCGGCGCCTTGGGCGCCGCCGCAGTTGCCGGCCTGGCCGGGGCGCCTTGGCCATCCGACGCCGCAGCCGGCTGGCTGCAGGCCAGGGCTGCGGCCAACGCCACCAGTGCGGTGGCAAGAACGGGCGGGACGGTGTGGCGGCGGGCAAAAAGGGGCATGGCGGGCACTCGCAACAGGGTGTGGCGGGCGGCGCATGCCCACCCTCTTCCCTGCGCTATCGGCCGGGCAGCCCGGTTCTTGAGCTCAGCGCGGCAGGCGCTTCAGGCCCAGCCAGGCCACCAGGCCCACCGCCATCATGGCCGCCGAGCTGAGCGCCAGCCCCAGCGCCGAATGCATCACCAGCGGCGCCAGCACGCCGGCCACCAGGCCGTTGGCCGTGCTGCCCACGCAGGCCTGCAGGCTGCTGGCCATGCCGCGCCGGTCAGGCGCGAGATCGAGCACCATCAGCGTGACCACCGGCACCATCAGCGCCCAGCCGAAGGCAAACACCGACACCGGCAGCATCGCCAGCAGGGCCGGCGGCACCCACCACGCATTCAGCACGATATTGGCCACTGCGCAGGCCACCATGATCGCGAAGCCCCAGCGGATCTGCTTGCGCGGCTTCCAGCGCCCGGCCAGACGGCCGCTGGTGAAGGCACCCAGCATGATGCCGCTGATGGTCATCATGAAGAACCAGAAGAACTGCGTCGGCACCAGGCCCAGGTGCGTGCCCAGCCATTCAGGCGCCGACAGCACATACAGGAACATGCCGTTGAACGGCACGCCGCTGGCCAGCACCAGCAGCATGAAGCGCGGGTTGCGCACCAGGCCGGAATAGCCGCGCAGCAAGGGACGCGGGGCAAAGGACTGGCGCGCATCGACATGCAGGGTTTCTGGC
>JBBRJU010000246.1:0-4900 GCA_038218895.1 Burkholderiales bacterium | reverse complement strand
CCCCCACCACCCCCGCCGCCGCAGTCCACACCACGACCCTGAGCACCCGCATCGTCTTCAGCGACGAGCAGGCCATGCTGCTGGAAGCCGCCACCAGTTTCTGCCGTGCGCAATCCCCCAGCAGCGCGGTGCGCGCCCGCTTTGGCAGCGACAGCGGTTTTGATGCCGCGCACTGGCAGGCCATGGTCGACATGGGCTGGCTGGGCATCGCCGTGCCGGAGCAGCATGGCGGCAGCGGGCTGGGCATCGCAGGGTGCGCGGTGCTGGCCGAACCGCTGGGCCGCCACCTGCTGCACACGCCGTTCGTGGCCACGCAACTGGCCATCCAGGGCCTGCTGGCTGGCGGCAGCGTTGCGCAGCAAGCCGAGTGGCTGCCGCGCCTGGCCACCGGCGCGGTCGGCACGGTGGGCCTGTTCGAGGACGGCGGCGACTGGGACCTGGCCGCGCTGCAAAGCCAGGCCCGGCTGGCCGGCAGCACCGCCACCCTCAGCGGCCACAAGACCCTGGTGGCCGATGCTGCCGTGGCCGACATGCTGCTGGCCAGCGTGCAGCATGCCGGCGTCCCCGCACTGGTGCTGCTCAGCCGCGCCGATGTGGCCGGCCGGCTGCAGCGCGAGACGGTGATCGACGAGACCCGGCGCAGCTTTGGCCTGGCGCTGGACGGCCTGGCGGTGCCGGCCGAACGGCTGATCACCGGCGCGGCGGCCCTGCAGGCTTTGCAGGCCATGCGCCAGGCGGCCTGGCTGCTGGCAGCGGCCGAGGCAGCCGGTGGCATCGCCGGGGTGCTGGCGGTGACGGTGGATTACCTGAACACCCGCAACGCCTTCGGCCGCAAGATCGGCAGCTTCCAGGCGCTGAAGCACGGCTGTGCCGACATCCTGTGCCAGCTGGAGCGGGCGCGCTCCCACGTGCACCACGCGGCCACGCTGCTGGCCGACGGGCAGGACGCCGAGATCGCCCTGCGCATGGCCAAGGCCGAGGCGGGTGATGCCTTCGTGCAGGCCGGCGACCGGGCGGTGCAGTTCCACGACGGCTTCGGCTTCACCTGGGATTGCGACGCCCAGCTGTACCTGCGCCGAGCCTTGTGGTTGCAGCCCTGGTTCGGCGACGCCGGCCACCACCGGCGGGCACTGGCCGGCCTGCTGCTGGGCGCTGCCGCCGCTTGAACCCGCGCCCGACCCCACCGGCCGCGCATCCCAGCCCCAGCCACCAGCAGCTGGCCCTGTGGGCCGGCCTGGGCGTGGTGGCCGTGTGGGGCGCCAACTTCGCGGTGCAGAAGGCCTTGTTCGACCTGCTGTCGCCGGCCGCCTTCCTGTTTGCACGCTACCTGCTGATGCCGGTCTGCGGTGCGCTGCTGCTGCTGCATGCGAATGCCTGGCGCTGGCCGCGGCTGCCCCGGCGTGATCTGTGGCAGCTGGCCTGGCTGGGCATCCTGGCCCACACGCTGCATGTCAGCATGGTCACCTTCGGCATCCACTGGAGCACGGCGTTCTCCAGCGCGCTGATCATGGCCTGCGCGCCGGTGTTCACCCTGCTGATCCTGCACTGGGCCGGCATCGAGGCGCTGACCCGCGGCCAGGTGGCCGGCGTGGCGCTGGCCTGTAGCGGCGTGCTGATCTTTCTGTCAGACAAGCTGCTGGGCGGCAACTTTGCCGCCACCGGCGGCGACTTGATGATGCTGTTCGCCGCGTCGCTGTTCAGCTACTACACCGTGATGAGCAAGCCGCTGATCCAGCGCCATGGTGGCAAGGCGGTGATGGCGCACTGCCTGCTGGCCGGCAGCCCGCTGATCGTGCTGGCCGCGCTGCCTGCAGCACTGGCCGCGCCCTGGGGTCAGATGGGTCTGCAGCACTGGGCCCTGCTGCTGTGGGCCAGCCTGGTGTCGGCCTTCGTGGGCTGGCTGGTGTGGGGCTGGGTCAACGCGCAACGTGGTGTGGCGCGCACGGCGCCGCTGCAATACCTGATGCCGCTGGTGGCCGGCGTGGTGGCCTGGTGGGCCACCGGCGAGCGCTTCACCGGCTTGAAGATCGCCGGCGCGGCACTGACGCTGGCCGGTGTGGCCTGGGCGCAATACGCGGTGGCCGACCGGCGCCGGCCGGTACCCGGCACCCCGGCGCAGATGGATTGAGGCCCGGTTAGGCCAAATCCTGCACTGCATGCGCAAACTGCCGGCTGGCCAGGTTCAGCCAGTGGGCGTTGTTGTCCAGCAGCGACTTCAGCAGCGCCGCCAGTTCGTCGGCATCTGGTGCGCTGGCCGCGCGCAGCTGGCCGGTGCTGTGCATCCAGGCGTCAGCGCAGGCGGTCACTTCAGCACGCAGGTCCTTGTGGAAGGTGGCGAAGAAGCGGTCGAGCCCGGCATTGCCCTCGGCCTCGGACTGCCGCTGCATCTGGTCGTAGTCGGCCGCCACCGCCTGCGCCATTTCCAGGCAACGCAACGGCGTCGGTGCCTTGTAGCGGGCTTCCTGGTAGCGCGGCTCCAGGATTTCCCAGCGTGCGCGGAACATCATGCGCACCAGGTGCAGCAGGTACTTCACCGGATCGGGCATGCCGCGCGGAAAGCTCCAGCCCAGCAGCGGCACCAGGCGGTCGGCCTGGGCCGGCACGAAGATCAGCACCAGCTGCCGCAATTGCCCGTCGGCACTTTCTGCCTTGATCACCAGCGGGATGTAAATGCCGTCTGGCGTGCGAAACGGGCTCAGCGCCGGCGGCAGCGCGCCATTGGGCACGCTGGCAATGGTCTGCTCCAGCTCCAGCAACCAGGCGCCGTTATCGCCCAGGCGCGCCTGCACCGCCGACCAGCGCGCCGGCACCGCCGCGTTCAAGCCC
The DNA here is from genome assembly GCA_038218895.1 of Burkholderiales bacterium. Classification (GTDB taxonomy): domain Bacteria; phylum Pseudomonadota; class Gammaproteobacteria; order Burkholderiales; family Burkholderiaceae_C; genus Pseudaquabacterium. Next base: position 2,074 of record JBBRJU010000246.1, on the reverse strand, counting down.
AGCAGGTTCAGGCCTTCGGCATTGCCGTGGATGGTGGAGGCGTCGGCGTCGATCTGCTCGCGTGTCTTGTGCACCACGTCGATCACCAGGCGCCGCTCGTAGAAATGCTCGCGCACGCGGGCATCGCCGAACTGCTTGGTCAGCAGGGTCGCCACCTCGCGGCCGCGCTGGAAAAAGTCTGACGTGGGTTTGCCCACATCGGCGTTCAGCACCTGGCCGGCGGTCAGGTCACCGGTGACGAACAGCTCCTTGAGGAACTTGGCCAGGCCCGCAGCGTCGGCGTTGTAGGCCTGGTAGGGCTGAAATGCCGGTGGCGGCTTGGCGATGTCGGTGTTCTTGATGCACACCACCGGGCGCCCGCCGTCCTGGTTGTAGAACCGGCCCAGCTCGTAGTTGCACCAGCCCATCTCCATGCTGGCATGCGGGTACAGCAGCAGGAAGATGTTGGCCGAGCGCACGTTGTCCTCGATCCACTGGCGCCAGTCGACGGCACCGGCCATCTCCTCGCTGACGCAGATGTCGAGGTGCGAGTCGGCTTCCAAGGCCAGCAGCGCCAGTTTCAGGCTGGTGGCGATGTCGCGGTACTGGCTGCTGTGGCTGACGAAGATCTTGATGCGCATGGTCGGCTCCCGGGGCCGGGCCGTACATTCCCCGTGTCGGGAAGACAGGCCCGGCCCACGCCCGCACTTCAACACCACGCCACCTGCGCGTCATCCACTGCCTGAGCGACGGCCGGATGCGGACGGTGCTCGGGCCAAGCGTCAGGCACCAGGCACCAGGCACCAGGCACCAGGCACCAGTGCGGCTGTGGCTGTGGCTAGCCGAAGCGGAGCGCGGAGATTCGTCACTTTGGACGATACCCTCGGGCAAGCGCGTTGCGCCACCATCAGCGTGCTGCCCACCCTGGCGGCGCTGCCACGTCCATTTCTTGAGGCCTCCATGACCGGCTCTACCCGCTATCCGCACATCTTCAGTCCGCTCGACCTGGGCTTCACCCGGCTCAAGAACCGCATCCTGATGGGGTCGATGCACACCGGGCTGGAAGAAGCGGTGGGCGGCTTCGAGCGCATGGCCGCCTACTATGCCGAGCGCGCCCGCGGCGGCGTGGGCATGGTCATCACCGGCGGCATCTACCCCAATGCCGAGGCCGGCCGCGGCGGCAAGCTGTCCAACCCGGCCGAGGCCGCGCAGCACCGGCTGATCACCACCGCCGTGCATGCAGCCGACCCGGATGTGAAGATCGTGATGCAGATCCTGCACACCGGCCCGCTGGCGCGCACGCCCGACTGCGTCGCACCGTCGGCCGTGAAAAGCCGCATCGGCAGCCACACACCGAATGCGCTGACCGAAGACGGCATCGAAAAGCAGCTGGATGACTTTGCCAACTGCGCCGCCATGGCCCAGCTGGCGGGCTATGACGGCGTGGAGATCATTGGCTCGGCCGGCTACCTGCTGTCGGCCTTTCTGGTGCAGAAGACCAATTTGCGCACCGACCAGTGGGGCGGCTCGTGGGAACACCGCATGCGCTTCCCGGTGGAGGTGGTGCGGCGGGTGCGCGCTGCGGTGCGGCCGGATTTCATCCTGATCTTCCGCATCGCGGCGATGGACATGCTCGACGGCGGCCTGGCCTGGGACGAGATCGTGTCGCTCGGCCAGGCGGTGGAAGCCGCCGGTGTCAACATCGTCAGCACCCATTTTTGCTGGCATGAGGCGCCGGTGCCGACCATCGCGACCATGGTGCCGCGTGCCGCCTTTGCCAGTGTGACCGGCCGGCTGCGCCAGCACCTGAACGTGCCGCTGATCACCAGCAACCGCATCAACATGCCCCAGGTGGCCGAAGACGTGCTGGCCCGGGGCGATGCCGATCTGGTGTCGATGGCCCGGCCGATGCTGGCCGACCCCGACCTGGTGAACAAGGCGCGTGAAGGCCGCGAGGACGAGATCAACACCTGCATCGGCTGCAACCAGGCCTGCCTGGACCACACCTTCGGCGGCAACAAGCCGGTGAGCTGCCTGGTGAACCCACGCGCCTGCAACGAGACGCTGTTGAACTACCTGCCTACGGCACAGGCCA
>JBBRJU010000245.1:0-4903 GCA_038218895.1 Burkholderiales bacterium | reverse complement strand
CCCGCTGGCCGCACCCGCCACCTTGCCTGACCCAGCCGCGTGGGCGATGCCGGCCGGCGCCACCAAGACCGTGCCGCTGGTGCGGCTGGCCTGGGGCCGCAGCGGCGACAAGGGCGACATTTCCAACATCGGCTTGATCGCACGCCGGCCCGAATGGCTGCCGCTGCTGTGGGCGCAGGTGACCCCGGCCGCCGTGGGCGGCTGGCTCGCCCACTTGGTCAAGGGCCGGATCGACCGCTACCACCTGCCCGGCCTGCATGCGATGAACCTGGTGATGCAGCAGGCGCTGGAAGGCGGCGGCCCGGCATCCACCCGCCTGGACCCGTTGGGCAAGGGCATGGCCCAGCTGCTGCTGGAAATGCCGGTGCAGGTGCCCGCCGACTGGGACACCCCGGCGCTGGTCGGGCCGTACCGCTGAACCTGGCCCGTGGCTGGCCGGCGGCGGGCGCCGGCTGGCAAAGTTGCTGTGCGCACGCATGCAAGCGCAACCGCCGGCGCGGGCATTGGGGCGCCAGACTTGCCTGTCAGCAGCGCGCAGCGGGCTGAAAATCAGGCCTTGAGTCGCGCGCGTACGGTTCGCCGCCCGTCACAGGCGCCACGCCTTCAACTTAGACTATCGGTTCAGTGATCACCGCCGGGTTTCGTCGGCGGCATCAGCAGAGAAATTTTCAGTAGGGAGTCAGAACATGCGCAGAGATGGGATCGTGTTGGGGCTGAGCTTGTTGTTGCTGGCGGGATGCGCCACTGAAAGCGCGCGGGTGGTGGCGGTGCAGCAGGTGCAGGCTGCTGCCGCGCCTTATGCTGGGTCTCGGGTAACGGTGGCCGTTGGCAAGTTCGACAATCGTTCCAGTTTCCTGCGCGGCGCCTTCTCGGACGGGGTGGACCGTCTGGGCAGCCAGGCCAAGACGACCTTGATTTCACATCTGCAGCAGTCGCAGCGGTTCTCTGTCCTCGACCGCGACAACATGGCTGAGATGAAGCAGGAAGCCCAGTTGCAGGGCGCGGCCCAGGCCCTGCGTGGCGCGGCGTACGTGGTCACCGGCGATATCAGCGAGTTTGGCCGCAAAGACGTCGGCGACCAGCAACTTTTCGGCCTGCTCGGGCGCGGCAAGACCCAGGTGGCCTACGCAAAGATCACGCTCAACATCGTCGACATCAAGACTTCCGAAGTCGTGTTCTCTGCCCGCGGCGCTGGTGAGGTCGACCTGTCGAACCGGGAGGTGCTCGGCTTTGGTGGCACGTCCGGCTACGACGCGACGCTCAATGGCAAGGTGCTGGACTTGGCGATACGAGAAGCCGTCGACGCCCTGGCAGCCGGTCGCGACGCGGGACGGTGGGGTACTGCAAAATGAAAGGCCGCATGCTGCGCCGCGCGGTGGCTGTGATGGCACTTGTTGTGCTAACCACCGGTTGCGCGACATCTCCCAAGCCGTTGTATGCGTGGGGGAACTTCAGTCGTCTGCAGTACGACGTGCTGCTGCGCGACGGGGCCAGTCCCGTCCAGCAGATCGAACTGATGGAGGCACACGCTGCCAAGGTTCGTGCTGCCAACGCCGAGCTACCACCTGGATTTCGTTCGCACCTGGGCATGCTCAAGCTGTCGCTAGGCGACGTTGAAGGTGCCAAGTCCGCGTGGCGAGCTGAAAAGATGGCGTTTCCGGAGGGCACCCACTTCATGGACCGGCTGTTGAAGAACTTGGACACGCCAGCCACCGGCACGAAACCCAAGGACAACCCGGCATGACGAAGCTGCGCACGAAGCCGCACATGAAGCCACGATGGGCGCCGGCCCTGGCGCTGGTCGCCCTGGCGGCGCTCTCCGGATGTGCGACGAAGTCACCGCTGGACTACACCGCGTTCCAGCGTGCCAAGCCAGCCTCGCTGCTGGTGATGCCCCCTGTCAACGACTCACCGGACGTGAAAGCCACGGCCGGCGTTTGGGCGCAAGCGGCCCTGCCGCTGGCTGAAGCCGGTTACTACGTGCTGCCGGCTGCGCTGGTCGATGAGACGTTTCAGCAAAACGGCGTGACCACTGCGGTTGACGCCTCCCAGATTCCGTACGAGAAGCTGCGAGACTTCTTCGGTGCGGACGCAGCCGTCTACATCCGGGTCAAAAAGTACGGCACGAGCTATGCCGTCCTCCTCAGTGACACACGTGTCGAGCTTGAAGCCAGAGTCGTCGATTTGCGCACGGGCACCGAGCTGTGGACGGGCACGGCCATGGCCAGCTCCACCGAGCAGCAGCAGCAAGGCGGGCTCGCAGCGCTGCTGGTGGCGGCCATCGTCAACCAGGTGGTGGGCACGGCAACTGACGCTGCGTTTACTTACGCCGCAATCGCCGACGCCAGACTGCTGGGCGCACCGCGGTTCAACGGTATGTTGCCTGGGCCGAGGTCCAAGCTTTACGGGCAGCCCCTGCCGGTCCGCTGACCAAGCCGCACGACCCCTTCGGCAGGCGCAGGTGTCTCGCAAATGGCTGTGCAAGACGGCCAATGCGATCATCTTCTCCCCGACCTACTGAGCGTTGACCACAATGAACCTGCCCCGTTTCCGCCTGCACCACCCCCTGGCCGCAGCCGCCCTGCTGTTGCCGCTGCTGTGCGCCGCACAGACCAACGCCAGCCCAGCGGCGCCCAGCGGCGCGGGCGCGGCCGTCACCACCAGCAGCGGCCTGGTGTTCAAGCTGATCAAGGCCGGCACCGGCCCCAGCCCCATGGCCACCGACACGGTGAAAGTGCACTACCGCGGCACCCTGGCCGACGGCAAGGACAAGGGCAAGGAATTCGACAGCTCCTACAGCCGCGGCGCACCGGCCGAATTCCCGCTCAACCGGGTGATCAAGTGCTGGACCGAAGGGGTGCAGATGCTGAAGGTGGGCGGCAGCGCCCGCCTGACCTGCCCACCGGCGATTGCCTACGGTGAGCGTGGCGCCGGTGGCGTGATTCCACCGAATGCGACGCTGACGTTCGACGTGGAACTGCTGGGCATCACGGGGCGCTGACTGGCCATCCTCTGCGATGGGTCCGGGTGACGCGTTCGGGCTCTGAACTGTCGCTGGTTGCTGGTTGCTTTGTTGCTTGTGCGTCTTGCTGGTGCTTCGCCGATTTGCTGCAGCGCGCCGGGTCTCGCCCCGACGGGCGACCAACTTTCTGCTGCGCCAGAACGTTGGACAAAGAGGCGCTTGATTTAACTTTCCGACACCAGCGCAACGCTTGGTGGCATCGAGGCGGGCGACTCGCCTGTTCGGCTCGAACATCGCCAGCCGGACGCAGCACGGCCATTGCACGGCCGTGCCCCCCCGGTCAGGGCTGTGATGTCAAAACCACGGCAGGGCCTGGTCGGTGCATGCGGCGACCGTGCAAGAGGGCGGACATCGAAGCAGCCGACGGCCTGCATGCGGAGACCGAGCGTGACGACGGTCTGCGCAGCGGAACCACTGCCGAAGCAACCGCGGTCGCCAGGGGCAAGGTGTTCGAGCCGGACAGGCGCGGCGCCTGGGCCTCATCCAGCACGCGGTGCCGTACGCCAAGTTGGAAACGCGTTTCTTTGGTGACTTTCTTGTCGCGACAAGAAAATGACCCGCCAGCCGGGGCGGGACCCGGCGCGGTGCAGCGCACCGGCGAGGCACCCGCAAACCGCGCCCGTCACCAACGGCAGCTCAGAGCCCGATCCGGAAGATTCGGCTCAGCCGCCTGCGGCCGTGCCGACACCCAACTCAGACACCCAACTCAACCATCCAACTCAGCCACCCACCGCCGCCGCTACCTCGGCCACTACCCGGTGTGACGCCACCTGCTCGCCCAGGCTGACATGCAGTGCGGCCACGCGGCCGGCGATGGGGGCGGCGTGCACATGCTCCATCTTCATCGCCTCCAGCGTCAGCAGCGGCTGGCCGGCGGCCACCAGGTCGCCCACGGCCACCTGCAGCGCCACCACCCGGCCGTTCATGCTGGCGCGCAGTTTGCCGTCGCTGGTGGTGTCGCCAGCACGGGCTGCGGCGGCACGGCTCAGGTCTTGCACCAGCCAGGCACGGCCGGCCAGCGCGATGTGCAGCGTGGCGCCGTCACGCTGCCAGGCTGCGGTCTCGGCCAGGCCGTCGATCAGCACACATGCCCGGCCGCCTTGGCCAGCGTGGTCGCTGTCCTGGTGCTGCACCACCTGCAGACGGCTGTCGTGCCCGTTGAGCCGGCTGCCGAAGGTCCATGGCCCGTCCTGCACCAGCGCGCCCTGCACCGCCACGCCGTCGAGCATGAAGCGCTGCAGCGTGGGCAGGCGGTGGGCCAGCAGGTTGGGCGCAACCGCCCCACCTGCGCTGTGGTGCAGCAGCAGCGCGCCGAGCGCGGCCACACGCTGGCGCAGCGTGGCATCGCCGTCGGCACCCAACGGCGCCAGCAGTGCGGCCTGGTGGTCGCCGATGAAAGCCGTGGTGGCGCCGCCCTGGGCGAACACCGGGTGCGCCAGGCACTGCAGCAAGAAGGCCTGGTTCGTCACCACGCCCAGCGCCACCGCCTGCTGCAGGCCACGCTGCAGCTTGCGCAGCGCGTCAGCCCGGCTGGCGCCGTGGGCCACCAGCTTGGCGATCATCGAGTCGTAGTACGGCGGGATGTCGTCGCCCGGGCGCAGCGCATGGTCGACCCGGATGGCCCCTGGCCCCTGCTCGGGCATCTGCCAGCCCAGCATGCGCCCGCTTTGTGGCATGAAGTGGTGCAGCGGGTCTTCAGCACACAGCCGCACCTCGATCGCATGGCCATCGAAATGGACCTGGTCTTGCGCCAGCGGCAGCGGCTCGCCAGCGGCCACGCGCAACTGCCAGTCCACCAGATCGAGCCCGGTGATGGCTTCGGTCACCGGGTGCTCCACCTGCAGCCGGGTGTTCATCTCCATGAAGAAAAATTCACCATGG
>JBBRJU010000244.1:0-4916 GCA_038218895.1 Burkholderiales bacterium | reverse complement strand
CGACACCGCCGCCTGGCGCGGCTGGCCAAGCCGCTCGAACACCAGGTTCTGCCAGCCTTCGGGCGCCTGGCGTGGCAGGTAGTCCATGCGCGCGGTGATCACCCGCAGCGTGCCGGGCACCAGCTCAGCCGGTCGGGCCCGCTTCAGGCCATGGGCGGCCATGTAGGCCATCTCGCCATGGTGGCCGCCGGCCAGCCAGGCCAGCAGGCCCGGCTCGGCGCTGGCCAGGTCCACACCGGCCACACCGATCTGTGAAAATCCGAGCGTGTTGCCGTGGGCCTGCAGTCGCTGCAGCAGCACATTCGCATCGGCACCCGCAGCGAGGCGCACATCCGCACCCGCACCCGCACCCGCACCTGCACCTGCACCCGCACCCGCACCTGCACCTGCACCCGCACGCACCTCCACACCCACGGCCGTCTCCGCCCGCCTGCGGCCCACACCGTCCGCCTGCCCTTGACCACTGCGCTGCCCGTCACCCATCCGCCGATTCTAGAAAGCCGGTCGCTCAGCTGGGCCGACGAGGCGGCTTGCGCAGGCTTTGCCCGCCGGCTGGCGGCGCAGGTCGGCATCAACCAGGCGTTCATCGCGCTGCACGGCCCGCTGGGCGCTGGCAAGACGACCTTCGTGCGCCACCTGCTGGGCGCGCTGGGGGTGCAGGGCCGCATCAAGAGCCCCACCTATGCGGTGCTGGAGCCACACAGCCTGCCAGATGGCAGCGAGGTGTCGCATTTCGACTTCTACCGTTTCAACGACCCGCGCGAATGGGAAGACGCGGGCTTTCGCGACATCTTTGCGCGCCCGGGGCTGAAGTTCGCCGAATGGCCGGCCCTGGCCGGTGACCTGCTGCCGCCGCCCGACCTGCGCCTGGCCATCGAGCCGCACGATGACGACAGCCGCCAGGTGGCTGCCACCGCCCACACCGCATTGGGTGTGGCGCTGCTGAGATCGCTGCCCGGATGACGGCCGACGCCGCGCGCCGCCAGGCATTGCGCCGCCTGGCCATGCCACTGGGCACGCTGGTGCTGGGCCTGGGCGCAGCCGACATCGCCTTCGGCGCCACCATCGTCGCGGTGCGGATGTGGCCGGCGCAGGAATACACCCGCGTCACCATCGAGAGCGACCAGGCCCTGTCGGCGCACCAGTTCGTCACCGACAACCCACCGCGGCTGGTGGTCGACATCGACAACCTGGAGCTGAGCCCCGCCCTGCGCGAATTGGTGGGCAAGGTGCGCAGCGACGACCCCTTCATCGCCCGCCTGCGGGTGGGGCAGAACCAGCCCCGCGTGGTGCGCCTGGTCATCGACCTGAAACAGACGGTGTCGCCGCAGCAGTTCACGCTGGCGCCGGTGGCGGCCTACCAGCACCGGCTGGTATTCGACCTGTACCCCACCGAAGCGCGTGACCCGCTGCTGGCGCTGATCAATGAGCGCGAGGCCGCTGCTGCCCTGGCCGGGCGTGGCATCGACGACACGCTGGGCGCCTTCATCGCCCGCATCGAGCAACCCGCACCGGTGTCGGCCCAGCCGGGGTCGGGCCCGCTGCGGCCCACCGCGCCGTCGGACACAACCACCACCGCCGGGCCGACACCCCCGCAGATGACGGCCGCGCCCACCCACACCCCGTTGGCGCCCGACGAGCAGCGCCGCATCGACCGCCTGGTGGTGGTGGCCATCGACCCCGGCCATGGTGGTGAAGACCCCGGTGCCATCGGCCCCACCGGGCTACGCGAAAAAGACGTGGTGCTGGCCGTGGCGCGCAAGCTGCGTGACCGCATCAACAGCGTGCCCGGCATGCGCGCCATGCTGACACGCGACGCCGACTACTTCGTGCCGCTGGGCGAGCGGGTGCGCAAGGCGCGCCGGGTGCAGGCCGACCTGTTCGTGTCGCTCCATGCCGACGCCTTCTTCACGCCCGAGGCGCGCGGCGCCTCGGTGTTTGCACTGTCATCAAACGGCGCCAGCAGCACGGCCGCGCGCTGGATGGCCAACAAGGAAAACGCCGCCGACGTGGTGGGCGGCGTCAACACCGTGGCGGTGAAAGACGCCCAGGTGCTGCGGGCGATGCTGGAGATGAGCACCGACGCGCAGATCAAGGATTCATTGAAGATCGGCCGCGAGGTGCTCGAGCGCATCGGCAAGGTGGGCACGCTGCACAAGCGCAGCGTCGAACAAGCCGGCTTCGCGGTGCTGAAAGCGCCGGACATCCCCAGCATCCTGGTGGAGACGGCGTTCATCTCCAACCCCGCAGAAGAAGCCAAACTGCGCAGCGAGGACTACCAGGACCAGCTGGTGGAGGCGCTGCACACCGGCATCCGCCGTTACTTTGCGCGTAACCCGCCGCTGGCGCGGCAGCGGGCGCTGTAGCCGCCACGGCAGCAGTGGCTGCAGTGGCGGCAGCGGGTCAATCCACCAGGCGGATCTCGACACGGCGGGCCGCGTCGGCCGGGCCGTCGACGGCAGTCTGTTCAGGCTTGCGCAAGGCCACGCGGTCAGCGGCCACGCCTTGCGACGTGATCGCCGCACGCACGGCCCGGGCGCGGTTCCTGGCCAGCTCCTGGTTGGCCGAGGCGTCACCGCTCGGGTCATGGAAACCGGCGATCACGAGCTTCTTGCCAGGGTTGGCGGCCAGCGCCTGCAGCACCGGCGCCAGCGCGGCGGTGGCGTCGGCCGGCAGTTCGGCCTTGGCCAGCGCGAAGTCCAGCGTGCCGACGATCTCGCCCGACAGCGGGCCTTCGATCAGCACCTCGGTCACCACCAACACCACCGCAGCAGCAGCAGGTGCAGCGGCGGCCGCAGGCACCTGCTTGGCATGCGTGGCGCGGATGGCCAGGCCGGCGATCAGGCCAAACAGCAGCAGCATGATGATGCCCAGCACCACCCACAAACCCACGCGGGCGCCGTCGTCGTTGTCATCCATCATGGTGTGCGTCCCCCGGCGCGCCCTGCTGATGCGGGCATGCCATCCACAAAGCCCGCCATTCTGCCTGCCCGGGCCAGGCCGGCCGGCCGGCCTGACAGGCCGGTACACCGCACCGGCAGAATCTGGCCACCAATCGTCCTGCCCACCCATCCCGATCCCCCAACAACCTGCACCGGAGCCCTGCATGATCCACACCCACACCGCCCTGGGCGGCATGGTGGTTGCCCCCCACCATCTGGCCGCCCAGGCCGGCCGCGACGTGCTGCGTGACGGCGGCACGGCGGTCGAAGCCATGGTGGCCGCCGCCGCCGCCATCGCCGTGGTCTACCCGCACATGAACGCCATCGGCGGTGACGGTTTCTGGCTGATCCACGACCCGGCGCAGGCTGGCGCTGCCCCGTTGGCGATCGACGCCAGCGGCCCCGCCGCCGCCGCCGCCGACATCGGCTGGTATGCAGACCAGGGCCACACCCAGGCCATCCCCAGCCGCGGGCCGCTGGCCGCGCTGACCGTGGCCGGCACCGTCAGTAGCTGGGCCCAGGCCTTGGCCAGTACCGCGCACTGGCAGGCGCCACTGCCGCTGGCCCGCTTGCTGGCCGATGCCATGCGCCATGCCGAGCAGGGCTGCACCGTCAGCGCCAGCCAGCATGCGCTGAACCGGCAGAAACTGGCCGAACTGCAGCCGCAACCCGGCTTTGCCGACACCTACATGCCGGGCGGCGCGGTGCCGGCAGTGGGCAGCCTGCTGCGCCAGCCGGCGCTGGCGGCCACGCTGCACAGCCTGGCGCAAGACGGGCTGGACAGCTTCTACCGCGGCCCGCTGGCCGCCCGCATCGCCGCCGGCCTGGGCCACGTGGGCAGCCCGTTGACAGCGGACGACCTGGCCAGTTACCACGCGCAGCTGGTGGCGCCACTGCGGGTGCAATTGCAGGAGGCCGAGGTGTTCAACCTGCCGCCGCCCACCCAGGGCCTGGCGGCCTTGCTGATCCTGGGCCTGTTCGACCGCCTGGGGGTGCAGCAGGCCAATGGCTTTGCCCACCTGCATGGCCTGGTGGAAGCGACCAAGCAGGCCTTTCTGGTGCGCGACAGGGTGGTGACCGACCCCGGCCGCCTGCCGGCCGACCCACAAGCCTATCTGGAGCCTGCGGCCTTGGACGAGCGCGCGCGCGCCATCGACATGCAGCGTGCCCTGCCCTGGCCGCAGCCTGCAGCCCCGGGTGACACCATCTGGATGGGCGCCATCGACCGCCAGGGCCGCGCCGTCAGCTTCATCCAGAGCGTCTACTGGGAGTGGGGTTCGGGCGTGGTGGTGCCGGGCACCGGCATCTGCTGGCAGAACCGAGGCATCAGCTTTTTGCTGGACCCGGCCGCACTGAACCACCTGCAGCCCGGCCGCAAGCCCTTCCACACGCTGAACCCGTCGCTGGCACGCTTTGCCGATGGCCGGGTGATGCCCTACGGGACCATGGGCGGCGAAGGCCAGCCGCAGACCCAGGCCGCTGTCTACACGCGTTATGCGCGTTTCGGACAACCACTTCAACAAGCAGTGAGTGCACCGCGCTGGCTGCTGGGCCGCACCTGGGGCGATGTGTCCACCAGCCTGAAGCTGGAGCCCCGCTTCGACGCCGATCTGGTGGCACAACTGCAGGCGGCCGGGCATGTGGTGGAACTGTTGGCGGAACCGTTCAGCGACACCATGGGCCATGCCGGCGCGCTGGTGCGCCACCCCGACGGCCGCATCGAAGGCGCTGCTGATCCACGCAGCGACGGGGCGGCAGCGGGTTGGTGATCGGCGGCTGCGGGCTCTGAGCTGCCGTTGGTGACTGGCGGTTGGTTGCTGGCGCGTCTTGCTGCTGCTTCGCCGATTTGCTGCAGCGCGCCGGGTCCCGCCCCGGCTGGCGGGTAACTTTCTTGTCGCGACAAGAAAGTCACCAAAGAAACGCGTTTCGAACTTGGCGTACGGCACCCAGTGCTTGATGAGGCCCGGGCGCTGC
>JBBRJU010000243.1:0-4923 GCA_038218895.1 Burkholderiales bacterium | reverse complement strand
GTCGGCCCTGGTGCCGGGTGCCGAGGCGCGCCAGGCCTTCCAGATCTTCATGCACACGTTGCTGGCACGCCGCATGGCGGTGGGCACCCAACCCACGCCGCTGCAGCTGCGCCAGGCGATGGAAGACACCTGGGGCGATGTGCTGGTGCAGCGCCGCTGGCAGCGGCTGGCCAGCCGCCTGGGCGCTGCCGATTGTGAGCGGCTGTTGCAGCGCGCCAGCCAGCGTGGCCTGGTCGTGGGCGGTGGCCGCTGGATCAGCGCCGACGCCGCCACCGAGGGCTGGGCCCTGGCCGCCCCCATGGCCAGCGGCAGCACCGGCCCGCGCGCGGCCGGTCAGTCCACGGCGACGGCTGCGGTGCCGGTGCCAGCGCTGGTGCCGGCGCTGGTGGCCAGGCCAGGCAGCGTCCGCAGGCGCGGCTCGCAGAACGCGGCCAGCTGCGCCGGGCTGACCGATTGCAGCGCGCGCCAATAGTGGCGGGCCGCACCGATGTGGGTGGCCAGGCATTCCAGCACCGCCACGCCGGGGTCGAACTGGCACAGCACATTGACACCGCGCCACAGCGCCGCAGTCGGTTGCTGGCACTGGCCAGCCACTGCCATGGCGTTGGCAATGCACTGCAGCATCACATCCACGCGCCACTGCGCGCGCCAGTGGGCCGGCGCGTGCAGGCGGCCGTCGCTGCCCTTGTAGCCCAGGCACAGCAGGCCGTCGCCATGGGCCAGCACCGCATCCGGCTGCGCCAGCAGCGCGCCGGCGCGGTAACTCTGGCGCTCGCCTTCCGGCGCCAGCAGGCGGGTGTGGCCACCGCGCAGGATGGGCAGCTGGCGGGCGACGAAATCGCTGCGCGCATCGACCTCGGCCGGGTCGAAGAAGAACACCCGCACACGCACGCCGAGCAGGTCGGCCTCGTCGTGCCAGGGCAAGGGTGCGGGGGGCTGCATCGGAGTCATCACAGGGCGGCAGTCAGGTGCGGAAGGGCGGTCGACGCAGCGGGCGCACGCGGGTCGGACGCGCCGGGCGTGGCTGCGCCGGGCGTGGCCGCAGGCGGTGCGGTGTGCGGTTGCGCTGGCGCCCCCGGTGCCGCGCCGGGGTGCGCGGGCGTGGACAGCGCCGGCGTGGCGGGCGGCGTGGCGGGCGCGGGCGCGGGCACCGGCTTGGCCGCACCCGGCGGCCCCACCTGCACATGGGCGGTCCACAGGGCGGCTGCCAGGCCCAGTGCCACCACCAGCAGCTTCAGCGCGCCCAGGCGCAGCGCAGCGGCCGTGCTGTCGGCAGCGGGCAAGGCATCGGCGGGCGCTGCTGCGGTGCGACCGGCAGCCAGGGCCACGGCGGGTGCCGGCTCGCTGGCCAGCTGGGCGTCGATCGGCTCCACCAGCACCCAGCGCACGCCGGCAAGGCCCTGCGCAGTCAGCTGGCTGGCAATCTGCACATGAATCATGGTGTGGTGACCTCGGCCTGCGCGGCCACATTGGCCGGTGCCGGCGCTGGCCGGGGCGTGCCCGGCGCGGGGGGTGCGGGGGGTGCCGTGGGCGCCTGCGGTGCAGTGGGTGCGGAAGGTGGCAACGGTGGCGCCGTGGTGGTGACCAGCGCGGCCGGGCGGCGGTCAGCCGCGCTGCCGGGCCGGGCCTGGCGCTCGGTTGCGGCACTGGCCAGCGTGGCACGCACCAGGCTGGCCAACGCCTCGGACGGCAACGCCGCCGGTGCCGGCGCCGGCTGTCTCTGGAAGTGCAGGTGCAGCGCGCCGCAGGCCAGGCCGGCCACGAAACCGCAGGCCGCAAACACCTGCACCACCCAGGCCACGGCCGGGCTCTGGGCATAAAGTACCCAGCCCACTGCGGCCAGCGCACAGGCGCTGCTGGCACCTCCCATGGCAAATGCCAGCAGCAGCCTCAGCACTGCCGGCTCCCGGCTCGGCCGTCAACGCTGCCAGCAGCGTGGCCATCAAAGCGCCCATCAGTGTGGCAACGAGCGTGGCACCCAGCGTGGTCCGTGGCAACAGGTAGCCGGGCACGGGCAGACAACGGCAACGACGACAGCAACGGATCGGACGCAGACATGCCAGCCGTTTCGGCCGGCCGGTGCCGATCTTGAGGACGGGGCCGCGCCTGGCGGCATCAACGCACGATATCGGCAGCCGCAGCAGCGCCGTGGTGCGCATGGCCTGGCCTGCCTATCATCCGGGTGCACGCCGCCCCACCCGCTGCATGACCACCGCATGACCACCGCATGACCACCGCATGTCCGCCGCATGTCCACCTTCACCGCCCTGCTTCGCCGCCGCCCCCTGCTGCTGGCCCTGCCCCTGCTGCTGAGTGCCGCCTGCCTCGACGGCCAGGCCCAGAAGGGCGAGGCTGCGCCGCGTGCCGTGACGCCCCGGGGCGCGCTGGCCGCCGACGAACTGGCCCATATCGACCTGTTCAAGCGCATTGCGCCCAGCGTGGTGCACATCACCACCCTGGCCACCGAGCGCGACTTCTTCAACCGCCCGGTGCAGCAGGTGCCCAAAGGCACCGGCACCGGCTTCGTGTGGGACGCGTCCGGCCACATCGTGACCAATTTCCATGTCATCCAGGACGGCAGCGGCGCCCGCGTGACCCTGCTCGACCAGAGCACCTGGCCGGCCAAGCTGGTGGGCGCCTTCCCCGACCGCGACCTGGCGGTGCTGAAGATCGACGTGCCGGCGGCCAAGCTGCCGCCCATCCCGCTGGGCACCAGCCGCGACCTGCAGGTGGGCCAGCGGGTGTTTGCGATCGGCAACCCGTTCGGGCTGGACCAGACCCTGACCACCGGCATCGTCAGCGCGCTCAACCGCGAAATCGAATCCTTCAACAGCCGCACCATCCGCGGCGTGGTGCAGACCGATGCCGCCATCAACCCCGGCAATTCGGGCGGGCCGTTGCTCGATTCCGCCGGCCGGCTGGTCGGCGTGAACACCCAGATCGCCAGCCCCAGTGGCGCCAGCGCCGGCATCGGCTTCGCGATTCCGGTCGACGAGGTGAACCGGGTGGTGCCGCGGCTGATCCGCGACGGCCGCATCACCCGCCCGGCGCTGGGCGTTGCGGCGGCCAGCAACCAGATCCAGCAGGCTCTGCGCCTGCCCGACGGCGTGGCGCTGGTCCAGGTCAACCCCAACGGCCCGGCGGGCAAGGCCGGCCTGCAGCCTTTTGGCCGTGCGCGTGACGGCAGCATCATTGCCGGCGACGTGATCACCGCCATCAACGGTGAGCCGGTGGCCAGCCTGGACGACATGCTCACCGCGCTGGAGAAGCGCCAGCCCGGCGACACGGTGCAGCTGACCGTGTGGCGCGCCGGCAAGGCGCGCCAGGCCGCCGCCGTGCTGGCCGCCGGCGATTGAGTACGCGGGGCGGTCAGTGCCTGGTCAGTTACCATCGCCGCGCTTTTTTCACCCACCGGCCCACACCATGCAAGTTGTCTGCCTCGACCTCGAAGGCGTGCTGATTCCCGAGATCTGGATCACCTTTGCCGAGCGCACCGGCATTGCCGAGTTTTGCCGCACAACGCGCGACGAGCCGGACTATGACAAGCTGATGCAATGGCGCCTGGCGCTGCTGCGCGAACACGGCCTGAAGCTGGTCGACATCCAGGCGGTGATCGGCGGCATGGCGCCGATGCACGGCGCCAAGGATTTTCTCGATGACCTGCGTGCCCGCTACCAGGTGATCATCCTGTCGGACACTTTCTATGAATTCGCCGACCCGATGATGCGCCATCTGGGCCGGCCCACCTTGTTCTGCCACACGCTGGTGGTCGACGCAGGCGGCTTCGTGGCGGACTACAAACTGCGCCAGCCGAACCCCAAGTTCCATGCGGTGAATGCGCTGAAGGGCCTGAACTACCAGGTGATCGCAGCCGGCGACAGCTACAACGACACCGGCATGCTGGGCGCGGCCGATGCGGGCTTCTTCATCCACGCGCCGGAGAGCATCCTGGCGCAGTTTCCGCAGTACCCGGTCAACCGCAGCTACGCCGAGCTGAAGGCCAGCATCGACGGCGCTGCAGCGCGCCTGATGACGGGCTGAAGGTTGCGGCGCTGGCAGCAGCCAGGGCGCGAGTTGCGAGGCCCGGTGCGCGCGCGGCGGCCTCAGCGCAACGCACTGCCCCGCGCCAGCACGCAACGGCCGGCATCGCAGCGGGCACCTGGGTCGGGCACCACACTGCAGGTCGACATCCGGCCGTCGTCGATGTCACGTTGGCGCTGCCGCTCGGCCAGCTCCTGCGACCAGGCCTGCAGGCTGGCTTCCCGGCTGGCGCTGGCAGACCAGGCGATCCAGCGCACCGGACCACCACAGGCCTTGCTGCCGATCGGCAGCGTGCGGCACTCGGCCGTGCTGCTGCAAGCGGCGCTGCCCACCTCGGTCTCGATGCGCTGCAGCAGCGCAGCCTCGGCGGCCAGGGCGTGCGCCGCCTCCGGCTGGGCCTGGCAGGCCGCAACCAACATGGTCAGCAGCAGCAGCGGCCAGGCGCTGCGGTGGGGGTGGCGCCAAAGGCGCGCGCGAGAGGGTGTCATGGTCAGTCTCCGGGCTGCGCCGGGCAACCCTGCTGCATGTTGCCGCAGCCGCGTTGCGCCGATGTTGCGGCCGCTCAAGCCCCGCTGGCCACGCCGACCTCCGGTCGCAGGCATCATCGGGGACATGACCGCACTCTCCGTCCTCGATCTCGCTCCCATCGTCGAAGGCAGCAATGCCGCCGAAAGCCTGCACCGCGCGCTGGACCTGGCGCAGCATGCCGAAGGCTGGGGCTTCAAGCGCTACTGGCTGCCAGAGCACCACAACATGGACGGCGTGGCCTGCAGCGCCACGGCGGTGCTGATCGGCCATGTGGCCGGCGGCACCCGCAGCATCCGGGTCGGCTCGGGTGGGGTGATGCTGCCCAACCATGCGCCGCTGGTGATCGCCGAGCAG
>JBBRJU010000242.1:0-4929 GCA_038218895.1 Burkholderiales bacterium | reverse complement strand
CAGCAACAGCATCGGCGTGATCTCCAGCGCATCACGGCTGTCATGGCACAGCGCCAGCTGGCGCCGGATGTCGTCGAGCACCGCATGGAAGTTGGGCAGCTCGGCGTACAGGTGCTCCATCGCCGGCAGCCCGCTGGGCTTGACCTGGAAGCGCTCGGGCCCCATCTCCAGCATGCGCTCGTAGGTGCCGCGCAGGTGTTCGTGCTCCTTGGCCGGCAGCTTCTGCAGGCGGCGCTCGACGTCGTCGCAGCGGTAGACGCTGCGCATCTGGGCCACCGAGAAGCCGCCACTGCGCGGCGGGTCGGGCGGCATGGCCACCAGGTCGGTCGACGGACTGCGCATCCAGGCACCTCCGAAGGAAACTTGCAACCACCATTGAAGCGCCAGCCACGGCGGGCAAGGGGCTGAACAACCGGCCGATCACCGCGCTTGTCGAAATTGCATGCTGCAAATACTAGCAAGCGCCAAGCCGCTGTGTGGCGCTGGCGCATCCCCCGGTTGGTGGGGCATGGCGCATCGATCGGGATGCTGGGCGCGCGGCATCCCGGCAGCGCGCGTGCCTACTTCACCCAGGTGTTGAGCTGGATGATCGGCAACAGCACCGCCAGCACGATCAGCATCACCACGCCGCCCATCACCACGATCAGCAGCGGCTCCAGGATGGTGGCGAGCGCCATTGCGCGGCGCTGCACCTCGCCGGTGAGCTGGCGCGCGGCGCGGTCCAGCATCTGCGGCAGCTGGCCGGTCTGCTCGCCCAGGCGGGCAAACATCGCCAGCAGGCCGGGAAAGCGCTTCTTGGCCGCCAGCGCTGCCGCCAGCGGCGCACCCTCACGCACTTGCACCAGCGCGTCGAGTGCGTCGGCGCGCAGGGCGCGGTTGCCCAGTGTCTCGGCGGCGGCCTGCAGCGCCTTCAAGATCGGCACGCCGGCATTCGCCAGCATCGCCAGCGTGCCGGCAAAGCGTGCGGCGTTGTAGCCACGCGCCACCCGGCCCACCAGCGGCAGGTTGAGGAAGCCGGCATCGAAGCGCTGCCGGAAGGCCTCGCCGCGCAGTGCCAGGCCCAGCACCAGCGCGCCCCCTGCCGCGCCCAGCACCACCGCCCAGCCCCAGCTGCGCACAAAGGCGCTGAGCGCCAGCATCGCCGTGGTCAGCCAGGGCAGCGCGCGCTTGTTGCTGGTGAACACGCTGGCCACCTGCGGTACCACATAGGTGACCAGGAAGATCACGATCATGAAGGCGATCAGCGAGACGATGGCCGGGTACAGCGCCGCACCCAGCAACTTGCTGCGCAGGGCCTGGCGCTCTTCCAGGTCATCGGCCAGGCGCTCGAGCACCGCGCCCAGCGCGCCGCTCTGCTCGCCGGCGGCCACCACCGCGCGGTACACGTCGTCGAACTCACGCGGTGCGCTGGCCAGCGCCCGGGCGAAGGGCGAACCGCCATTGACCTCGGCCCGCAGGTGGGCCACCAGGTCGCGCTGGGCAGGCTGGTCGGCCTCGTCGGCCAGGGCGGTGAGCGCACGTTCCAGCGGCAGGCCGGCGCCCACCAGGCCGGCGAGCTGGCGTGTCCAGACCGACAGGCCGGTGCTGTTGAACACCCGCCGGCTCCAGCGTGATGCGCCAGCCGTCTGCACGCTGGCAGCCAGCGCGGCCACGCTCAGCGGCACCAGGCCCTGGTGGCGCAGCTGGCTGCGCGCGGCCTTGGCGTTCTCGGCCTCCAGCACGCCGGTGCGCGGCTTGCCGTTGTTGTCCAGGGCTTCGAAGGTGTAGGCGGGCATGGCCGGCAGTATGGGTGACGGTGCTGGCAGCGTGGCAGGTGCGCGTGTGCTCAGTCGCGCGTGACGCGCAGCACCTCTTCCAGCGAGGTGGTGCCTTGGGCGACCAGGCGCTGACCGTCTTCGCGCATCGGCACGAAGCCCTGCGCCCGGGCGGCGGTGAACAGTTCACTCTCGGCTGCGCGGTTGTGGATCAGCGCGCGCAGCGCATCGTCGACCACCATCAGCTCATAGACCCCGGTGCGGCCCTTGTAGCCGGTGTGGCTGCAGTCGGCACAGCCCACCGGGTGCCAGTGGCCTTGTGCATCCTGGCGCTTGCAGTGCGGGCACAGCTTGCGCACCAGGCGCTGGGCCTGGGCACCCAGCAGGCTGCTGCTGAGCAGATACGGTTCCACACCCATGTCGATCAGCCGGGTGATGGCGCTGGGAGCGTCGTTGGTGTGCAGCGTGGCCAGCACCAGGTGGCCGGTGAGGCTGGCCTGGATGGCGATCTGTGCGGTCTCGAAATCCCGGATCTCGCCGATCATGATCACGTCCGGGTCTTGCCGCAGGATGGCGCGCAGGGCCTTGCCGAAGGTCAGGTCGATCTTGGCGTTGACCTGGGTCTGGCCGATGCCCGCCAGCTCGTATTCGACCGGGTCTTCCACCGTCAGGATGTTGGTGCCAGCGGTGTCGATGCGGCCCAGGCTGGCATACAGCGTGGTGGTCTTGCCACTGCCGGTGGGGCCGGTGACCAGCACGATGCCGTGCGGCTGGTGCACCAGGCGGTCGAAGGCGCTGAGCACCTGGCCGCTCATGCCCAACGCTTCCAGCGTGAACTTCGATTCGCTCTTGTCCAGCAGGCGCAGCACCGCCCGCTCACCATGGGCGCTGGGCAGGGTGCTGACCCGCACGTCGATGGCGCGCCCGCCGATGCGCAGGCTGATGCGGCCGTCCTGCGGCAGCCGCTTTTCGGCGATGTCCAGCTCGGCCATGATCTTCAGCCGGCTGATCAGCGCGGCATGCAGCGCGCGGTTGGGCTGCACCACCTCGCGCAGCGTGCCGTCGACCCGGAAGCGCACGCTGCTGCTGCGTTCATACGGCTCGATGTGGATGTCGCTGGCGCCGTCCTTCGCGGCCTGGGTCAGCAGCGCGTTGAGCATGCGGATGATCGGCGCGTCGTTCGCCGCCTCCAGCAGGTCTTCCACTGCCGGCAGGTCCTGCAGCAGGCGCGACAGATCAACGGCGCTTTCGACCTCGCCCACCACTGCGGCGGCGCTGCTCTCGCCGCCGGCATAGGCCACGGCAATGCGCTCGGCCAGCACCGCCGGCTGTTCGCGCTCCACCCGGTCGACGGCATGCAGGCGCATCACCTCGCCCAGCGCGCTCAGCATGGCGCCGGGCTTGGTGCTGTCGGCAGCCCACAGCACGCGCTCATGGCCGAAGTCTTCCAGCAGCAGGGTGTGGGCCTTGGCAAAGCCGTAGGGCAGGGGGTGGCGGGCGGCCATGGTGGGGGTCTCAATTCTTGGCGGCGGGCGCGGGCCCGCCGGTGGTCCCGCCGGTGGGTGCCGCGGCAGGTGTCGTCAGCGTGCTGGGCGCCAGCAGCGTGCCGGGCGCCAACAGCGGGAAGCTGCCCTGCCCCCTGGTGGGCGCCTCCGGCAGGACCGGCGATTCGTTGATCGGCATCAGCGCCTTCTGGGTGGGCTGGCTCTGCTGCTGCTGGGCGCGGATGACCTCGTAGCGGTCCAGCGCCAGGCCGCTCGCGGCCTGGGCGTCACGCAGCACCACCGGCCGCAGGAACACCAGCAGGATGCTCTTCTTGCGCTCGCGGCTGCTGTTCTTGAACAGGTTGCCCACCACCGGCACGTCGCCGAGCATCGGCACCTTGTTCTCGCCGTCGGTGTATTCCTCCTTCATCTGCCCGCCCAGCACCATGATCTGGCCATCGTCGGCCACCACGGTGGTCTCCAGCGAGTTCTTGTTGGTGGTCGGGCCGTTGGCGTTGGTCAGCGTGCCGCCCACCACGCTGCTGTTTTCCTGGAACACCGTCATGCGGATCACGCCGCCTTCGCCGATCTGCGGCTTGATCTTCAGCGTCAGGCCCACGTCCTTGCGTTCCACCGTCTGGAAGGGGTTGACGGTGGCGCCGCCGCTGCCGGTGTTGGTGAAGCTGCCGGTGACGAAGGGCACATTGGCGCCCACCACGATCTTGGCTTCTTCGTTGTCGAGTGCCACCAGGTTGGGCGTGGACAGGATGTTGGTGCCGCTCACCGTCTCCAGAAAGCGCGCCAGCGCACCCAGCGTGTAGACACCGTTCACCCGCTGCAGCAGGCCCAGGTTCAGCCCGGTGCCCGGCAACGTGGTGGCGGTGCCGCTGGCCCCGGCCACCGACAGGTTGAGGATGTTGTTGGACCCGCCGCCGAAGTTGGTGCCTTCCGCCAGCCCGACGCGGTCGCCGCTCCGGCCGATCAGGCCCTGCCACTGGAAGCCCAGCTCGGCCGCCTTGCTGGCGTCCATCTCCACGATCATCGACTCGACGAACACCTGTGCACGCCGGCCGTCGAGCTGGTCGATCACGCTGCGGATCTGGCGGTACAGCGGCTCGGCAGCGCTGATCACCAGCGAATTGGTGGCTGGGTCGGCCTGGATGAAGCCGCCGGTGGACGGCTGCGCCGATTGCGCCAGCGGCGTGGTGGCCACCATGCTGCCGGTGGCGCCCGCGCCGCCGATCTGGCCGATGCCGCTGGTGGGCGACGCGCTGCTGAAGCCGCCGCCGCCGCCACCGCCGCCGCCACCACCGAACGCCGCCCGCAGCACCGACGCCAGCTTGGTGGCGTCGGCGTTTTTCAGGTACACCACGTTGATCTGGCCGGCCGGGCCGCCCACGCCAGGCCGGTCGAGCCGGTCGATCAGGGCGCGCACGCTGGCCAGGCGCGCCGGGTTGGCAGCGCGGATGATCAGGCTGTTGCTGCGGGCGTCGGCCAGCACCGACACACCGGCGCCGGCCACCGGCATGCCGGGCACGCCGGCGGCTGCGCCGCCTTCACCCAGCTTCTGCACCAGGGCCACCAGGTCGCTGGCAATGGCATGCTGCAACGGCACCACTTCCACGTCGGTGGCTGCGGGCTGGTCGAGCGCGGCGATGATCTTGCCGATGCGCGCCAGGTTGTCGGCGTAG
>JBBRJU010000241.1:0-4935 GCA_038218895.1 Burkholderiales bacterium | reverse complement strand
ATGTTGCCGGCCTCTTTGGCCGCCTGGGTGCCAGTGTTCATCGCCACCGCCACGTCGGCTTGTGCCAGCGCCGGGGCGTCGTTGGTACCGTCGCCGGTCATCGCCACCAGGCGCCCGTCGGCCTGGTAGTCGCGGATCATCTTCAGCTTGGCCTCGGGCGTGGCCTCGGCCAGAAAATCGTCGACACCTGCCTCGGCCGCAATCGCTGCCGCAGTCAGCCGGTTGTCGCCGGTGATCATCACCGTCTTGATGCCCATGCGGCGCAATTCTGCAAAGCGCTCCTTGATGCCGCCCTTGACGATGTCCTTCAGCTCGACCACGCCGAGCGCCCTGGCGCCGTCACTGACCACCAGCGGCGTGCTGCCTTTGCGCGCCACGTCCTCGGCCGCCGCCTGCACGTCGGCCGGAAAGGCGCCACCCAGTGATTCGACGTGCTTGCGGATCGCATCACCAGCACCCTTGCGCAGTTGGCGGACCGCGCCATCGGGCGCTTCGATGTCCACGCCGCTCATCCGCGTCTGCGCGGTGAAGGGCACGAAGTGCGTCTTGTAGGCAGACAGATCCCCAAGGCTGGGAATCCGGTCGCCGGGGGCGCCTGGACGCAGGTTGAACTTCTGCTTGGCCAGCACGGTGATGCTGCGGCCTTCGGGGGTTTCGTCGGCCATCGACGCAAACTGCGCCGCGTCGGCCAGCGCCTGCTCTGTCACGCCCTTGGCAGGCACGAAGGCGGAGGCCTGGCGGTTGCCCAGCGTGATGGTGCCGGTCTTGTCGAGCAGCAGCACATCCACGTCGCCGGCGGCCTCGACTGCACGGCCCGATGTGGCGATGACGTTGGCAGCCATCATGCGGCTCATGCCCGCCACGCCGATGGCCGACAGCAGGGCGCCGATGGTGGTGGGGATCAGGCACACCAGCAGCGCGATCAAGGCCGTGACCGTGACCGGCGTGCCGGGCATGCCGGGCGTGCCCGGCGTATTGGCCGTGCTCGCCACAGTGGCACTGAAGATCGAATACGGCAGCAGTGTCACCGTGACGACCAGGAACACGATCGTCAGCGCCACCAGCAGGATGGTCAGCGCGATCTCGTTGGGTGTCTTCTGGCGCTTGGCGCCTTCGACCATCGCGATCATGCGGTCGAGGAAGGATTCACCCGGGTTGACGCTGACACGCACCACCAGCCAGTCCGACAGCACCCGCGTGCCACCGGTGACCGACGCGAAGTCGCCACCCGATTCGCGGATCACCGGCGCCGATTCACCGGTGATGGCGCTCTCGTCGACCGAGGCCACGCCTTCGATCACCTCGCCGTCCAGCGGGATCACGTCGCCGGCATCGACCAGCACCACAGCGCCCTTGCGCAGCTCGTCGGCTTCCTGCGGATGCCAGGACGCGCCATGCACCGGCTTGTCCAGCACCTTGGCGATGACCTTCTTCTTCATGCTGCGCAGCGATGAGGCCTGCGCCTTGCTGCGGCCTTCGGCCATGGCCTCGGCGAAATTGGCGAACAGCACGGTGAACCACAGCCACAGCGTGATGGCCAGGATGAAACTCTGCGGCGCTTCGCCCTCGCCACCCAGGGCTTGCACCCAGAGGATGGTGGTGATGATGCTGCCGACATAGACGACGAACATCACCGGATTGCGCCATTGCACCCGCGGGTCGAGCTTGCCGAATGCCGAGGCGATGGCCGGCTTGATCAGCGCGGGGTCGAGCAGCGAGAAGGTGTTTGAAGTTGTCATGATGTTGTCCGTGCCTTTGTCCTTGCCCAGCCCTCGCTCACTTCCCAGACCACAACATCAGATGCTCGACCACCGGCCCCAGCGCCAGCGCGGGCACGTAGTTCAGCAGCCCCACGAGCAGCACCGTGGCGAGCAACAAGCCGACGAACAGCGGGCCATGGGTCGGCAGCGTGCCGGCGGTGACGGCCATGCGTTTCTTGGCCGCGAACGAGCCCGCGATGGCCAGCACCGGCACGATGACGCCGAAGCGGCCGAACCACATGGCAACCGCCAACATCGTGTTGTAGAACGGTGTGTTGGCCGACAGCCCGGCGAAGGCGCTGCCGTTGTTGTTGCCCGCCGAGGTGAAGGCGTAGAGGATTTCCGAGAAGCCATGCGGTCCCGGGTTGGCGATGCCTGCCTTGCCGGGGTCCGCGAGCACCGCCACGGCAGTGCCGACCAGCACCAGCGTCGGCGTGACGAGGATCGCGATCGAGGTCATCTTCATCTCGAAGGTTTCGATCTTCTTGCCCAGGTATTCGGGCGTGCGGCCGATCATCAAACCGGCAATGAAGACTGCCAGGATGGCGAACATCAGCATGCCGTACAGCCCGGTGCCCACCCCGCCGAAGACGACCTCGCCCAGCTGCATCAGCACCAGCGGTACCGCGCCGCCCAGCGGCGTGTACGCGTCGTGCATCGAGTTGACGGCACCGCAAGATGCAGCGGTGGTGACGGCGGCGAACAAACCACTGCCGGCGATGCCGAAGCGCGCTTCCTTGCCTTCCATGTTGCCGCCCGACTGCGTGGTGCTGGCGGTCTGGTCGGTGCCCACGGTGGCCAGCAACGGGTTGCCCTGCTGCTCCTGCGTGGTCACCACGACCACGGCGACGACGAAGATCGCCGTCATTGCGGCCAGCACCGCCCAGCCCTGGCGCGGGTCGCCGACCATGCGGCCGAACATGAAGACCAGTGCGGCCGGGATCAGGAAGATCGACAGCATCTGGACGAAGTTGGTCAGGGCGCTCGGGTTCTCGAAAGGGTGTGCCGAGTTGGCGTTGAAGTAGCCGCCGCCGTTGGTGCCGAGCAACTTGATCGCCTCTTGCGAGGCGACCGGGCCCATCGCGAGCGTCTGCGAGTCGGTCTTAACGTCCTCCATCACCGGCTTGCCATCCGAGCCCGTCAGAGGCTGGCCGTCGGGGCCGTTCTTGGCATGCTGGTAGCTGGTGGCGTCGAGTGTCGTCACCGCCTTGTAGGGCGAGAAGTTCTGGATCACACCCTGGCTGATTAGGAAGACGGCAAACACCAGCGACAGCGGCACCAGCACATAGGCCGTCACGCGGGTGATGTCGACCCAGAAGTTGCCGATCGACCCCGAAGACTTGGCAACAAAGCCGCGGACCAAGGCAATGACCACGACGATGCCGGTCGCTGCGGACAGAAAGTTCTGCACCGCCAGCGCCAGCATCTGCGCCAGGTAGCCCATCGTGGTTTCGCCACCATAGCCTTGCCAGTTGGTGTTGGTGACGAAGCTGACTGCGGTGTTGAATGCCGAATCTGCGCCCACGCCGGCCATCGCCTGGGGGTTGAGCGGCAGCACGCCCTGCAGGCGCTGCAGGGCGTAGACCGCCAGCAAGCCCAGGACGTTGAAGACGAGCAGCGCGATGGCGTACTGCCGCCAGCCCATGCCGGCGTCAGGCGCCACGCCGGCCATGCGGTACAGACCGCGCTCCAGCGCCTGGAACGGCGCCATCCAGCGGGGAAAGTGTCCGTCGGCCACAGCGACCAACCATTTGCCCAGCGGCCAAGACAGCAGCAGCAGCACGCCCAGGAAGGCGACCAGTTGGATCCATGCCTGGGTGTTCATCAGAAGTCCTCAGCCCGCAGCAGTGCATAGACGAGATAGACCACCAGCCCCAGCGAAGCCGAACCGGCGAGCCAGTAGAGCCAGCTCATTTGTGCGCTCCCAGCTTGTCGCAGCCGATGACCATGCCGAGCATCACCAAGAAAAACAGTGCGCAGGCGCTGAGAAAGACGAAGTCCATGGTTGCTCCAGAAGTCATGTTCCAGGTGCTGCAGCTTAGGTAGGCCGGCATCAAGACGGTGTAGAGATTGGGGCTGCGCACATCAAGAATGCCTCAAGACCCGAGCCGGCAACTGCCTGTTGCCGCACCGAACGACCACGCCAGCCCGCAGAGCAAGAAGCCCGGCCGACAACTCCAAGTCCGATGTGAGGCCAGCGGCCATCGACGCGCTGAAGTGCTTCCAATCAACGGCACCAGACGCGCCGACTGGAGCAAGCAGCCCGGCTTGAAGCGCGCGATCGCACCCGACAAGGGCAAGCGCTACCGATGCCAGCCTGGATGGCCCAGTGAGCGCGGGCGGCTGTAGCAGCAGCCGCGCAGCCGTTCTGGCGGTCAGGCGGTCAGCTCGGCCGGCAGGGTCTCGCCGGCCGGGTGCAACGGAAAGACGATGTTGAAGCGGCTGCCGCCGTCCGGCATGTTCTCGGCGGCGATCGACCCGCCATGCGCCTGCACGATCTTGCGGCAGATCGCCAGCCCCAGGCCGGTGCCACCCGAGCCGTCCTTGGTCTTGCTCGATTGCACGAAGGCCTCGAAAATCTGTTCCAGCTCCTTGGGCGGGATGCCGGGGCCGTGGTCGCGCACGCTGACGCGCACTGCGCCGTCAGCGTCGGTATCACCGTGCAGCACGATGTCGCAGCCTTCGGGTGAAAACTTGATGGCGTTGGCCAGGGTGTTGCGCACCACCTGCTGAAAGCGCGTCGGGTCGACCTTGGCGGCCAATGGCTGCGCCGGCAAATCGAGATGCAGCGCCAGCCGCTTGGCCGACAACAGCGGCCCCAGCTCACGCCGCACCGCTTGCAGCAGCGGGCGCAGGTCGGTGCGTTCCAGGTTGAAGGTGCCCACAGCGCTCTCGATCTTCGACACGTCGAGCAGGTCGTTCACGAGTGCCAGCATGCGCCGGCCCGACGCTAGGATGTCGCCAAACATCGCACTCAGCTTGTCGTTACCACGCGCGCGCAGCGTGCCCAGTTCCGAGAAGCCCATGATCGACTGCAGCGGCGTGCGCAACTCGTGGCTGATGTTGGCAATGAATTCCGACTTCGCGCGCAACATGCTTTCGGCCGCGTCGCGCGCTTCGCGCGTGGCCCGTTCGGCGGTGCGGAATTCGGTCACGTCGACGATGGCTGAGAGCA
>JBBRJU010000240.1:0-4936 GCA_038218895.1 Burkholderiales bacterium | reverse complement strand
AGCTCTGCGGTGTCACGCCACATCTGCACATCGCCCACCAAATCCCGCAACTGGGCCCGTACGCTGGCGCAGAAGTTGTCGACCCACGGGTCTTGCCCCTCGTTGGCACTGCGGCGGTAGCTGATGAACAGGTCGTTCTTGAATTGCGGCAGGTAGCCCATGGTTCGGTGCCTGGTCAGGGTGTGGAGCGCTTGGCGTCGGCTGCGGTGTCGGGCTCGGGCGCTGCGGGGCCGTCGGGTTCGGGTGCCGATGGGCCGTCAGGCTCGGGCATGGACGGGCCGTCGGGCTCGGGCAGGGCTGCTGCGGATGTCGCGGCAGCTGCGGCTGGCGCTGGCGCTGGCGCAGGTGCAGGTGCAGGTGCAGGTGCTGGCGCTGGTGCTGGCGCTGGCGCTGACGCGGCGGCCTGCTGGGTTGTTTGCTGCCAGTCGCTGACCCAGCCACCATGTTCGGCGGCAATCGTGGCTTCCACGGCATCCACCAGGCGCAGCACGCGGGCGGTGGTATCGCGGTCAGGGGCCACGGCCCATTCATCCCGCAGTGTCTTCAGCAGGTCATGGGTGGCGAAGTACTTGGCCGCCAGCTCCAGGTGCCGGGTGCCGGCGATGTGGCTGCTGACGGCCGCCGCCGTGGTGGCGACCAGCGCCAACCAGGGTGCCAGCGGCGAGTTCTGAACCGCGTCGGGCGTGGCCGCAGCCGGCAGCAGGTTGGCGGCCAGCGCGCCCAGCAGCACCGTCAGCAAGCCGAGGGCAAACTCCAGCTGCTGCAGCCGCTGGGCGCTGGTGCCGGCGGCCATGCTGCTCTTGCGGTAGTAGCCGATCTGGCCGTCCAGCCGGTCGGCCAGATAGTCGGTGAGCGTCATCACCGTCTTGCGCTGGCGCGGCGCGGGGTTGGCCGTGGCGGCCAGCAGGGCCAGGTCGGCCGCGCTGCGCTTGATGGCGCGGCAGCGCCGCACCAGGTTGCCCGGGCCGGTGGGGTCGGGCGCCGGGCTGCCGTCGTCCAGCGGCACCGGGGCCAGGGCACCCATCAGGTGGCGGTAGATGGCTTCCTTCAGCAGCTCGGCCACGTTGCGGGCGCGGGTCCATGCCAGCATGCGGTCGGCCGACAGCAGCCGCTGCTGCAGGAAAGGCACCAGCGCCAGCAGCAACACGCCCAGCGTGGCCACCGCCTTCTGGTTGACACCGCCGCTGCCCATGTTGCCGGCCAGAAGGCTGAAAAACAGGCCGCCCACACCGGCCATCGCCGCCCGGCCGCGCCAGCGGAGAATGGACTCGCCCAACTGGTTGGCCACCTGCGACCAAAGCGCCTGGTCGGCCCAGGCCGAGGCCACCACTTGTTGCGGGTCAACTGGCGCAATGCCGGGTGCGGTGGCGGGTGCGGTCGCGGGTGCGGTCGTGGGTGCGGTGGCGGGCGCAGCGGGGGCAGGCGGGTTGTCCATGGTTCCTCCGGCGGCTGTTCTTTGTGGAACCCTGCGGCGCCGCCTCTGACTTGGCCGCCCGCGTTCCGATCCCATGCGGGCGCATCGGGTCGCGCTCGCGTGTCGGCACTGCCCTGGCGAACACCTGACGTGCAGCGGCAGGCGTGGGGTGCTCCTGGCCTGTGGCTGTCCGCGCGCCCAAGCGAAATTTAGTATTGCATAGAACACGCTGCCAACGGCCCTGGGGCCAGCCCCACAATCCAGCCGCCATGCCCCTTCCTGACCCTGCCAGCCCGCCCCCCGCACTGGTGGCTGCCACGCGGCACACCAGCATCTGGGAGACGCTGCGCCACCGCAGTTTTCGCAGCCTGTGGATCGCCAGCGCGGTGTACTTCTTCGCCAATGCGATGCATGGCATGGCCGCCAGCTGGCTGATGGTGGAGCTGACAGGGTCCAGCTTCCTGGCTGCGCTGGTGCAGACGGCAGTGTTCCTGCCGATGTTCGTGCTGGCACTGCCCGCCGGCGTGCTGGCCGACACCACCGACCGCGGCCGGCTGATCCTGGCCGCACTGGCGGTGCAGGCCGCCAGCGTGGTGGTGCTGGCGGCGCTGATGTTTGCCGGCTGGGGCGGGCCGGCCACGCTGCTGCTGTTCACCTTCATCACCGGCTGCTGCACCGCGATGCTGTCGCCGGCGTGGAATTCCGCGGTGGGCGAGATCCTGCCGCGCGATGAATTGCCGCAGGCCATCACCGCGATGAGCATTGCCTACAACGGCGCGCGCGCCCTGGGCCCGGCGCTGGCCGGCCTGGTGTTCGGCCTGGCCAGCAGCCTGGGCGGCGCAGGCGTGGGCGGCGGCGCGGTGTTTGTGCTGACGCTGGCCGGCATCGCGGTGCTGGCGCTGGATTTCCACCGCCGCCCGCCACGCCCGCACCCGCCCACCCGGCTGCCGCCCGAGCGGTTGTGGGGCGGCACGCTGGCCGGGCTGCGCTATGCCTGGCATTCAGAAACCATTCTGGCGCAACTGGTGCGCACGGCGGCCTTCAGCGCCGCTGGCTCGGCGCTGTGGGCGCTGCTGCCGGTGATCGGCCAGCAGCGGCTGGGCCTGGGCGCGGCCGGTTTCGGTGGCCTGATGGCCTGCCTGGGCACCGGTGCGGTGGCCGCCGGCCTGACGATCGGCCCGCTGCGCCAACGCCTGGGGCTGGAGCGACTGGTGGCGGTGTGCTGCGTGGTGTTTGCGGCGGTGATGGCGGTGGCGGCGCTGTCACGCTGGGCCCTGCCGGTCTACCTGGCGCTGGTGGCCGGCGGCGGGGCCTGGATGGCGGTGATGAACACCTTCAACACCGCCACCCAGACCAG
The DNA here is from genome assembly GCA_038218895.1 of Burkholderiales bacterium. Lineage (GTDB taxonomy): Bacteria > Pseudomonadota > Gammaproteobacteria > Burkholderiales > Burkholderiaceae_C > Pseudaquabacterium. Next base: position 2,165 of record JBBRJU010000240.1, on the reverse strand, counting down.
CGCGCCACCCTGGGTGCGCAGCCGCGCCACCGCCATGCATGTGCTCAGCGCGCTGGGGCCGTTTGCGCTGGGCTCGGCGCTGTGGGGCGCGGTGGCCGGCCTGCTGGGCCTGCAGACCGCGCTGGTGCTGGCAGCCGCGCTGATGCTGGCCAACCTGCTGCTGGCGCGGCGCTTTCCGCTGCGCATGGGTGCGCTGCACGAGGTGACGCCGGCACCGTTCAAGGACTTGCTGATTGCCGACCAGCCCGACCCGGCTGCCGGCCCGGTGGCGGTGGAGCTGAGCTACCGCATCGACCCGGCCCAGGGCGCGGCCTTTCTCGATCTGGCCACCCAGCTCAAAGGTCCGCGCCGCCGCGACGGCGCCACCTTCTGGCGCATCTACCGCGACCTGGATGACGCCGGCCGCTATGTGGAGCGCTTCATCGTCACGAGCTGGGCAGACTACCTGCGCCAGCGTGACCGCCAGACCGTGGCTGACCAGGACATCGAGGCCCAACTGCGCGCCATGCTGCTGCCCGGTGAGCGGGTGGTGGTGCAGCACTACATTGCCGAGCGCTAGCCACACGGCGGTCACGCACTCTGCGCCGCGCGCCCTGGCCGGCGGCTCAGGGCACCGGCCGCACCGAGACCCGCCACACGGTGTTGCCGACATCGTCGGCCACCAGCAGCGCGCCCTGGTGATCCAGCGCCACACCCACCGGCCGGCCCATGGCCTGGCCGTCTTCGTCGAGAAAGCCGGTCAGCACATCCACCGGCAAACCCTGGGGCCGGCCCTGCCGGAAGCCGACGAACACCACCTTGTAGCCACTGTGCGGCCGGCGGTTCCAGGAGCCATGCTGGCCGATGAACATGCCCTCGGCATAGGCTGGCGGCAGCCGGTTGCCGGCCGCATCGGCCAGGCCCAGCGATGCGGTGTGCGGGCCGAGTGCGTAGTCGGGCACACGGACCTGCGCCACCAGGTCGGGGCGCGGTGGCTGCACCCGGCTATCGACCCGGTCGCCGAAGTAGCTGTAGGGCCAGCCGTAGAACGCACCGTCGTGCAGCTCGGTCAGGTAGTCGGGCACCAAGTCGCTGCCCAGCTCGTCGCGTTCATTGACCACGGTCCACAGCCGGGCCTTGGTGTCGACCGGGCCACTGGCCCAGGCCAGGCCGTTCGGGTTGCGCAGGCCGCTGGCCAGCACCCGGTGCGCGCCGGTCGCCACATCGACCTGCCAGACCGCAGCGCGGCCGGCCTCGGCGTCCATGCCGCGTTCGCCCACATTGCTGTTGGAGCCCACGGTGACGAACAGCTGCGTGCCGTCGGTGCTGGCAATCAGGTTCTTGGTCCAGTGGTGGTTGATCGGCCCGGCAGGCAGGTCGACCAGTTTCTGGCCCGGCCCGCTGGCCTGCAGGCTGCCCGGGGTGTAGACAAAGCCCAGCACCGCGTCGGTATTGGCCACGTACAGCTTGGTGCCTTGGCTGGTGTTCACCAAGGCCATGCCGAACGGCGAGTGCAGCCCGCTGAGGAAGACGCTGCGCTGGTCGGCCACGCCGTCGCCGTCTGTGTCACGCAGCAGGCTGATGCGGTTGGCGCTGGGTGTGGCGGCGCCGGCGCGCTGCATCACCAGGCGCATGACCCAGCCGCGCAGGCCTTGTGCATCGTCGGGCTTGGGCGGGGCATTGCTTTCCGCCACCAGCACGTCGCCGTTGGGCAGCACCAGCAGCCAGCGGGGGTGGTCCAGCCCGGTGGCAAAGGCCGCCACTTGCATGCCGGGCGCGGCCAGGGGCGTGCGCCCGGCCGGCCAGCCCCGGGCCGGCGCAATGTGCACGGTGGGCAGCAGGCTGCGCACCGGTTGCGGCAACGTCGGTTGTGCGCCACTGCCCTCGGCGACGGTGAGCCTGGCGGTCTCGCCGCAGGCCGCCAGCGCCAGTGCGGCGCACAGGGCCAGCGCAGGCAAGGTGCGGCCCCGCGCTGCGGCGCAGTGGGTGGCGGTGCCGCTCGGTCGGTTGGGGTTAGGGTGCATGTCGCGATGCTAGGCGGCCAGGCCCGTGCCAGCTGTCGGCTGGGCATTGGTGCGCCTGTCGGACAACATGCCTGTGCCGGCTGCTGGCAGGTGCGGGTGGGTTTTGTGCTGGTGCGTGTTGGTGGTGCTTCGCCGATTTGCTGCAGCGCGCCGGGGCGAGAC
>JBBRJU010000239.1:0-4994 GCA_038218895.1 Burkholderiales bacterium | reverse complement strand
GCGCCACCCGGCGGCACGACTTCGTACTCAGCGGTGACAGCCGCAGTTATGCCGACCTGGCTAAGCTCAACCCCACCGGCCTGCAGTTCATCGACGGCTATCAACGCGCCACGTCAGCGCGCGACCTCGGCCGCACGGCGGTGTCAACGCCATCGTTGTCCAGGCAGGTCGGCCAGGCGCTCTGGCGATCAGGCCAAGCGAGGCGAAAGCAGGGTGACGGCCGGTGCGGTGCGCGGACGCGGCCGGCCCCCGTCGCTGCGCATCGCGCTGGCACTGGGCGTTGTCCTACAGGCGCTGGCGCAGTCTTCCGATGGGGGCAGCGGCGTCGGCTTCCTAGACTGGATGCGTCACCCTGGCGCTGCGGCGCCGGCCGGCCTGCAGGGCTGGCACCACCTACAGGAGCTCACCATGTTTGCACGCCATACCCTCGCCGCCGTTGTCACTGCGGTTGCCGCGCTCACGCTGCTGCCGGGCTGCGCCGTCACCCGCGGCCAGTCCACCGTCGGGGCCTACATCGACGACAGCGCCATCACCACTGCGGTGAAGGCCCGCTTCGTCGACAGCACGCAGGTGGACGCCGCTGCCATCAGCGTTGAGACACTGGAAGGCACGGTGATGCTCTCGGGCTTTGCCAAGTCGCAGAAAGAGCGCGACATGGCCGAGTCCATCGCCCGCGCCACCAAGGGTGTCAAGGCTGTCAAGAACCAGCTGGCGGTGCGCGGCTGAGCCGGTAGCCACCAACCCACCACCCACCTAGCCACCTACCCACCTACCCACCTACCCACCCACTACCGCTGGAAGGATCATCATGAACTGGGACCGCATCGAAGGCAATTGGAAGCAACTCAAGGGCCAGACCCAGTTGCAATGGGGCAAGTTGACCGACGACGACTTTTCCGTCATCGCAGGCCGGCGTGAACAACTGGCCGGCAAGCTGCAGGAGCGCTACGGCCTGGCCAAGGACGTCGCCGACAAGCAGGTCAGTGATTGGCTGCAAGCGGCCGACGACAGCTGGTTCAAGCGCTGATCACGCCAAGAGCACCCCAAGAGCACCCGGAGAGCGCCACCATGCAAACCACCCCGATCTTGAGCACTGCCCTGCTCGCCGCTGCCGCGGCGGTCACTTTGGTGGCATGCGGCCGAGCCGATGAGCGCAGCCCCGGTGCCAAGCTGGATGCCGCCATCGCCAATACCGAGCAGCGCGCTGACGCTGTCAAGGCCGAGTTGGGCCAGGCGGTGGACGCCGCCAAGGCGGACGCGCAGGCTGCGGCCGACCGCGCTGCGGTATCGATGGACAAAAGCGCCGACCGCGCCACTGCGGCCATCGACAAGGCCACCGGTCAGGCTGGTGAGGCGCTGACCGATGCCGGCATCACCACCAGCATCAACGCCGAACTGGCCAAGGATCCGGCGCTGAGTGCACTGAAGATCAACGTCGACACCAGCTCCGGCAAGGTGGTGCTGCGCGGCACCGCACCCAACAGCGACGCGCGGGACCGCGCCACGCGCCTCGCCCAGGGCGTGCGCGGCGTCGTCACCGTCGACAACCTGCTGGACGTGCGCGGCTGACCCGGCCGACCTCGCCTGGCCAGCGCGACGCGCGGCTTTCTGCGATTGCGTTTCAGCCCTTGCTTCCCGCCCTGGTGTCCCTGGCTGGCATTCAGGCCGGCCCCGGTGCCCAGCGTGTCCATTGACAGGTTCGCCATGCCCGCCGATTCGCCCCACCCCGCCACCGACCTGCCAAGCACTGCGGTCTTCGACCTGTCCGCCGAAGACCATGAGAAGTTGCTGATGGGCTATGAGTGCGCGCTGCCCTGGCTGCAAGTGGCCCCGCAGGGCATTGACCCGACGAGGCCCCTATCGCCGGGCAATCCGCCTGGCTGAGCCGCCTGGCCGTGCTGGCCAGTGTGGTGCTGGCCACGGCGTGTGCCAGCCCGCGTTACCGCGCCGACCGCTTGCCCGCGCCGGCAGCCACTGCGCCCAGCAACCAGGTGCTGGCGGCACAAGTGCAGGTGCGCGGCGCGCGGGGACGCTTGTCGCCGTCGCAGCGCGCACAACTGCTGGCCCGGTTGGGCGTCCAGGGCAGTGCAGACCTGCTCAACCGCCATCTGGCAGTGATGGCCGATGCCGACGAGCCACTGCTGTTCGCCAACAACCGCGTGCAGTTGCTGATCGACGGGCCCAGCACCTTCGCCGCCATGTTCGAGGCCATCGCAGCGGCCCGGCACAGCGTGCTGCTGCAAAGCTACATCGTCGAGGACACGGCTGTCGCCCAACAACTGGCCGCCCTGCTGGCGCGCAAGCGTGCGCAGGGCGTGCAGGTGGCGCTGCTGTACGACGACCTGGGCTCGATCGGCACCGCCAGCGCCTACTTCGATACCCTGCGCGCCGCTGGCGTGGCCAGTTGTGCGCTGCAGCCGGTCAGCCCGCTCACCCGGCCGGGCTACTGGAACATCACCCAGCGTGACCACCGCAAGATCCTGGTGGTCGACCGTGCCGTCGGCTTCACCGGCGGCATCAACATCAGCGCGGTGTATGCCTCGGGCTCGTTCGGGCGGGGTGGGCGGCGAAGCGCTGCGCCTGCCGCCGGATGGCGCGACACCCAGGTGCAAATCCAGGGCCCGGCGGTGGCGGCGATGGACGACCTGGTGCGTGCCACCTGGCTGGCCCAGGGTTGCGTCGGTGCGCTGGATCTGCCGCCCGGCCTGTCTGCAGCCGCGCTGCGGGCCATGGGTGCGGCGGTTGTGCGCATCATTCCCACCACGCCGGACGATGCCGTGCACCGCATCTACAGCCTGCTGCTCACCGCCATCGATGCGTCACAGCGCAGTGTCTACCTGACGATGGCCTACTTCGCGCCCGGCCAGGACATGCTGGACGCACTGTGCGATGCCGCCCGCCGCGGCGTCGACGTGCAACTGGTGCTGCCCGCGCGCAGCGACTTCGCGCCGGTGCTGCATGCCGGCCGCAGCTACTACGGCCAGCTGCTGGCTGCTGGCGTTCAGGTGCATGAGCTGCAGGACGCGGTGCTGCATGCCAAGACTGCGGTGATCGACGGCGTGGTGTCGACCGTCGGCTCCAGCAACATGGACTGGCGCAGCTTTGCCGGCAACAGCGAACTCAACGCCGTGGTCTTCGGCGAGGATTTCGGCGACGCGATGCAGCGCATGTTCCGGCAAGACCTGCAGCATGCACAGCCCATCACGGCGGCCGCCTGGCGCGCGCGCCCGCTGCTGCAGCGCACGCGCGAACTACTGGCCCGGTGGTTCGAGACTTGGTGGTGAGCAGGCGACCGGGCAACCTGGGCTTGCGCCTGACTGCCCGGCGCCGTCGCTCAGATCCGCCCCATCAGCAGCAGCACCACCACGATCAGCACCACCAAGCCCAGGCCGCCGCTCGGGCCGTAACCCCAGTTGCGGCTGTGTGGCCAGGACGGAATGGCACCGATGAGCAGCAGCACCAGCACGATCAACAGAATGGTTCCCAGGCCCATGGCCATCTCCTCGGCGCGAAAGCGCCAGTGACAGCCATGTTGGGGCTGGCGGCGGCGCTGGTCTGTGCGCTGTCGTACAAGCCCGCCGCCGATCAGTGCAGCGCAGCTTATTCGGCCAGCCAGTCAGACAGTTCTTCCGCGTGGGCCTGTTCGTCGGCCAGGATGTCTTCCAGCAGCCGGCGGGTGGTGGCGTCGTGCGCACCCACCATGGCGATCATCTGGCTGTAGGCCTCGATGGCCACCCGCTCGGCCACCAGGTTGGCGCGGATCATCGCCTTCAGGTCCAGTGACGCGTCATAGCTGGCATGGCTGCGCTGCAGCAGCGAGTCGGGCGCGAAATCGGGCGCACCGCCCAGCTGCACGATGCGCCGCGCCAGCCGGTCGGCATGGGCCAGTTCTTCGTTGGCATGCACCAGAAACTCTTCTGCGATCTTCGGTGATGCCATGCCGATGGCAGTGAAGTGGTGGCGGCGGTAGCGCAGCACGCACACCCACTCGGTTGCCATGGCGTCGTTCAGCAGCGCGATGATCTCCTGGCGCCAGGGGCCGTAGAACGGCGTGATGGCGCCCTGCGATAGATCGTTCCGGGCGGCGTCCAGGGCGGTCTGGTCCAGCACCATGGTGTCGGCGGGCACAGCCTGGCGGTCGACGTCGGAGCTGGTCTTGTTGTGGGCGGCGTGGTGTGCCATGCGGTCTTTCGGTGGGTTGGGGCAGCCCGCACAATGGCCGGCCCGGGCCGACCCGTCTGTGCGCACCCGCACGGTCGACCGCTGGGGCCGCCCCTATCCGGAGACACCGCTTGAAGTTCAACCTGCCCCGCAATTCGCTGTTTTCCGTGCTGCTGCGCTCGCCCTGGTGGGTGAGCGTGGGCATTGCCGTGGTGCTGGGCCTGGTGGCGGCGGCCTTGCTGCCGGCACAGTACCGGGCGGTGGGCAGCCTGTCGGGCTTTCCGTTCCTGGTGATCGGCGCGATGGCGGCCCAGCGGCAATGGCGGCTGCCCAGCGCTGCCCGGGTGCAGCAGACGCAGGCGGCGGTCAGTGCACTGGCCTGGCCGGGCTTTCAGTCCCTGCTGGCCGAATCATTCCGCCGCAACGGCTTCGAGCTGTTGCCCAAGCCTGGCGGCGATGCGGTCGACCTGGTGCTGCAGCGCCAAGGCCGGCGCATGCTGGTCAGCGCCCGGCGCTGGAAGACCGCCCGCCTGGGCGTGGAGCCACTGCGCGCGCTGCAGGCAGCCCGCCGGGCCGACGATGGCAGCGCCGACCTGCCGCAGGCGGTGTGCATCTGCCTGGGTGGCACCACCGACAACGCGCAGGACTTTGCGCGCACGCATGCCATCACCCTGTGGGGCGCGGCCGAGCTGGCGCTGGCCTTGCGCGGCATGCCGCTGCCGCCGCCGCGCTAGTAGAAGCGCAGCAGCGCCCCAGGCCGTCAGCCGCGGGTGCCGGGCAGCGGCCGGGGCAGCGGGGCGTTGTCTTGCGGGTAGTAGCCCGGTGCACGCGAC
>JBBRJU010000238.1:0-5002 GCA_038218895.1 Burkholderiales bacterium | reverse complement strand
CGGGCATTGCGCCCGGCACGGCGCATTCCACGCTGACGGCGCTGCGGGCGATGCAGGGCCGCCGTGCCACCGCCCCGCTGGGGGCCCCGCCCGCCGCCGGCTGGCCGCCCTTGCTGGTGTTGCATGGCAGCGCCGACGGCGTGGTGTCGCCGCGCAATGGCGAGGCGGCTGCCCGGGCCTGGGCCGACGCGGCCGGTGCCCGGGCCACCGCGCCGCGCCGGGTGCAGCGCGGCCAGCGCCATGCGATGCTGGTGACCGACTACAAACCCGGCGGCCACACCGTGGCCACGCTGGCCCTGGTGCAGGGCCTGGGCCATGCCTGGAGCGGCGGCGCTGCCGGCCAGCCCTTCAGTGACCCGCAGGGGCCCGACGCAGCGCGTCTGGTGTGGGCCTTCGCCCAACGGCAGTTCGCGCTGCAGCCGGCTTGAGCATCAGGCCGCAGGCGGCTACTTCAGGCTGTTCGACAGGAATGCGCGCAGCCGCTCACTGCGCGGGTGGGCCAGCACCTGCGCTGGCGGGCCTTCTTCTTCCAGCCGGCCCTGGTGCAGGAACACCACATGGTTGCTGACCTCGCGCGCAAAGCCCATCTCGTGGGTGACGACGATCATCGTGCGGCCTTCTTCGGCCACGCTGCGCATCACCCGCAGCACCTCGCCCACCAGCTCGGGGTCGAGCGCCGAGGTGGGCTCGTCGAACAGCATCACCCTGGGCTCCATCGCCAGTGCGCGGGCGATGGCCACACGTTGCTGCTCACCGCCCGACAGGTGCGCCGGGTAGGCATGCATGCGGTGGGCCACGCCCACGCGCTGCAAGTAATGCTCGGCACGTGCCAGCGCCTCGGCCTTGGCCAGGCCCAGCACCTGCACCGGCGCTTCCATCACGTTCTGCAGTGCCGTCATGTGGGCCCACAGGTTGAAGTGCTGGAACACCATCGCCACCTTGGTGCGCAAGCGCTGCAGCTGGGCGGTGTCGCGCGGCTTCAGCAGGCCGTCGCGGCCGGGCACCAGGTCCAGCGCCTCGCCATCGACACGAATGCTACCGGCGTTGGGCGCTTCCAGCAGGTTCAGGCAGCGCAGAAACGTGCTCTTGCCCGACCCGCTGCTGCCGATCATCGCGACCACATCGCCCTGGGCGGCACGCACGCTGACACCCTTGAGGACCTCGTTGGTGCCGAAGCGCTTGGTCAGGCCCTCGGCCAGCAGCAGCGGGGGGCGCAGGGTGGTGGTCATCGGCGTTCGGGCCATGTGGCAGACAGACAGACAGACAGACAGACAGACAGGCAGGCAGGCAGGGCAGACGGGGGAACCGGGCGCTTCAGCGATCTGGCAGACCGGCCGTGCAGGCTTGCCGAGCATAGGGCAGCGGCTGGCTGCTACGCTGCCAGCATGACCCGTGCCGCTGCCGACCCCGTCACCAGCCTGCCCGCCGCAGGCCCGGCGCCAGCCCTGCTGGCCGGCCTGCTGTGGGGCCTGCTGGCTGCCGCCATCTGGGCCAGCTATTCGGTGCTGGCGCGGCTGGCGGTCAAGGCCGGGCTGAGCCCGGGTGACCTGACCCTGCTGCGCTTTGCGCCCGGTGCGCTGATCATGCTGCCCTTCATGTGGCACTGGGGCTGGCGTGACCTGGCCGGCATCGGCTGGCGCCGTGGCCTGGTACTGAGCCTGCTGGCCGGGCCGGGCTTCAGCCTGCTGTTCATGACCGGCTTCACCCTGGCGCCGCTGGCCCATGGTGCGGTGGTGGCGCCGGCCCTCCAGATGCTGACCGGCCTGACGCTGGCCGCGCTGATCGCCCACCAGCGCTGGACACGTGAGACGGCCATCGGCGCAGTCTGCGTGCTGCTGGGCCTGCTGTGCATCGGCGGCGACAGCCTGCTGCACAACGAAGGCACCCGCACCCTGCTGGGTGACGGCCTGTTTGCGGCGGCTGGCACCTGCTGGGGCCTGTTTGGCGCGCTGTCGCGGCGCTGGCAGGTCGACCCGCTGCGGGTGACCGGCGTGGTGGTGGTGCTGTCGTTTTTGATGTTTGCACCTGGCTTTGTGCTGCTGGCCGACTGGCAGCGCCTGGCCTCGGCAGGGCCGGGCATGCTGGCGCTGCAGATCGTGTTTCAGGGCCTGGGCGCCGGCCTGGTCGCGGTGCTGGCCTTCAGCCGGGCGGCGGCGCTGCTGGGGTCGGGGCGGGCGGCATTCTTCGGCGCGCTGGTGCCGGGTGCGGCGGCGCTGCTGGCCGTGCCGGTGTTGGGCGAAGTGCCGTCGCTGCTGCAGGTGCTGGGAATTGTGGCGGTGGTGGCGGGCTTGCTGGTGGCGTTTGGGGCGGTGGGGATGGTGCTGGGGCGGCGGGTGGGGTGATGGGCTGGATGCTTGGCCGCCGTTGGGTTTTCGGCTTCAATGGCAGCAGTGCAGCGGCGACCGCCCGTCGGGCCACCAGCCTTCAGAGGCGGCTGCCGGACACTTGCGGTCATCCGGTGCCGATCAGACCGGCCATTCGTTCACGCCCGCCTACGCCTGGCACGTGACCCACCGCGCCAGCGGCACGCTGCACTGCCGCTAAAGGGCACTGGCCGTGTTGCACGCACCGCAGCGTGCCGCGCATGCGGTGCGCGACGTATCAAGAGCGATGACCAAGCCCTATTTTGTGCGCGCGCAATGGGACGAAGAGGCAGCGGTCTGGGTGGCTACTTCGGACGACGTGCCTGGGCTGGTCACCGAAGCAGAGACGCTCGAGGGCCTGAACACGAAGCTCAGGAGCATGGTGCCGGAGTTGCTGGACGCCAATGGCTGTATGCCGGCGGATGGGCAGGTGGCCGTCGAGTTGCTTGCCCGCCGTTTCAGCGTTGCCCTGCCTGCCGCGGCCTGATCTCGATGGGGCAAAGCTTCACGCCGGAACGGATCCGGCTGCTGAAGCAGGCTGGATGCGCGTTCGTCCGCCACGGTCGGGGCGATCACGACATCTGGCACTCACCGCGCAGCGGAACGACATTCCCGGTCGACCACAAGATCTTGTCTCGGCATACCGCCAACGGTGTACTGAAGCAGGCAGGACTGCCCAAGCAGTTCTAAGGGCGAGACCCCGCGCCACCTTCTGCAGCACGGCGTGGCTGCCCTCGCGCAGTGCCGTGCCCAGCGTGCACTTGCGGTATCTGCTGAAACCCGCCACCACCTTCTCCAGGTGCACCGTCAGGTCCGGCGCTGCCTTGCAGATGGGCAGGTGTTCGTAGCGCGCCAGACAGCAGGAATCTAAAAAAAGCGCGGTGGGGGGCTGCGCCTTGCAGGCCGCGTCGGGCCAGAGGCCCGTCCCTTCGCCAGGCACAAAACAGCCGCAGGGCTGCTTTGCATTCGGGCTCAGCCCCCGAACCCCCAAACCCCCCAAAATCCCCAAGAGTGCACCCCACAACAAGCGCTGCGGCGCCCGGCCCACACCCTCAGATGATGTTCGACCCGTGCCCCGCCCAGTACCGATCTTTCAACAGCCGCTTGTAGAGCTTGCCGGTGGGGTGGCGTGGCAATTCGGCCTCGAAATCGACCGACTTCGGGCACTTGATGTGCGACAGGTGCTCACGGCAGTAGGCGATCAGCGCGGCTTCCAGTTCGGGCCCGGCCTCGCGCATGTCGCGTGGCTGCACCACCGCCTTCACCTCTTCGCCGAAGTCTTCATTCGGCACGCCCAGCACCGCCACGTCGGCCACGGCGGGGTGGTTGATCAGCACGTTCTCGGCTTCCTGCGGGTAGATGTTCACCCCGCCGCTGATGATCATGTAGGCCTTGCGGTCGGTCAGGTACAGGTAGCCTTCGGTGTCGACAAAGCCCACGTCGCCCAGCGTGGTCCAGCCCTTGGGGTGGGTGCTGCCGGCGGTCTTGGCCGGGTCGTTGTGGTAGGCAAACGGCCGGCCGTTGGCGAAGTAGATGGTGCCGCTCTGGCCGGCTGGCAGCTCGGCGCCGCTTTCGTCGTCGCAGATCTTCAGCTCGCCGATCACCGCCTTGCCCACCGTGCCGGGGTGTGCCAGCCACTGGGCGCTGTTGCACATCGTCACGCCGTTGCCTTCGGTGCCGGCGTAGTACTCCCACAGCACCGGGCCCCACCAGGCGATCATCTGCTGCTTGACGGCCACCGGGCAGGGCGCAGCGGCGTGGATCGCCACCTGCAGCGACGACAAGTCGTATTGCGCGCGGGTGGCCTCGGGCAGCTTGAGCATGCGCACGAACATCGTCGGCACCAGCTGGGTGTGGGTGATGTGGTGCTGCTGCACCAGCTGCAGGTAGCGCTCGGGGTCGAAGTGGGGCATCACCACCACCGTGCCGCCCAGGCGCTGCACTGCCAGGGTGTAGCGCAGCGGTGCCGCGTGGTACAGCGGTGCCGGTGACAGGTACACCGTGTCGGCCGTCACCCGGTAGATGTTGATCAGGATGTCGGTCATCGGGCTCGCCGCATCGATCTCGGTGGCCTGCGGCGGCACGAACACGCCCTTGGGCCGGCCGGTGGTGCCGCTGGAGTACAACATGTCGCCGCCGGCCAGTTCGTCGGCAATGCGCTCGGCCGGCTGGGCCGCCACGGCATCTTCATAGCCGGTCCAGCCGGCGATGGCGCCGTCGAGCATCAGCCAGTGCTGCACGCCGGGGCAGGCCCCACCGGCACCCACGAGGTGGGCCACCGCCTTGGCCATGGCGTGCGAGGCGATCACCGCCTTGGCGCCACAGTCATTGACGATGTAGCTCACCTCGCCCTCGGTCAGGCGGGTGCTCATGGCGGTGTAGATCAGGCCGGCGCGGTGCGCGCCCCAGCAGATCTCGAAGTAGCGGGGGTGGTTTTCCAGCATCAGCGCGATGTGGTCACCCGATTGCAGGCCCAGCGCGCGGAACAGCCGGGCCACGCGGTTGGCGCCGTCTTCCAGCTGGCGGTAGGTGACCACGGCGCCGGTGTCGGCCATCACCAGGGCGGGTTTGTCGGGCGTGGCGCGGGCATGGTGGAACGGGTGCAGCACGGGCAGTCCTCGGGGTGGATGGCAGATCGG
>JBBRJU010000237.1:0-5003 GCA_038218895.1 Burkholderiales bacterium | reverse complement strand
GCATCGATCTTCGGCTGGGCACCGCAGTCACCGGTTTCACGGTGGTCGGCGGGCGTGTCACGGCCGTGGAGACGAGCGCGGGCCCGGTGCAAGCCGACATCGTGCTCATCGGGCTCGGCGTGCGGGCCAATGCCGACCTGGCGCGCGCCGCAGGCATTGGCGTCGGCGAGTCCGGCGGCATCGCAGTCGACGACCACCTGCGCACCGACAGCCCGCACATCTGGGCTGCCGGGGATTGTGTCGAATCACACCATCGGCTGACCGGGCGGTCGGTTGTGGTGGCGCTGGGAACACACGCCAACAAGCAGGGCCGTGTCGTCGGCACCAACCTGGGCGGCGGTGACGCGGCCTTCGGTGGTGTGCTGGGCACGGCGATCACCCGCTTCCAGGATGTGGAGATTGCCCGCACCGGCCTGACCGAACGCGAGGCAGCGGCAGCGGGGCTGGACGCCCTGGGCGTGACCACCGAGGCGTCGAGCCGCGCGCACTATTACCCTGGCGCGCAGGCGATGAAGGTCAAGCTGGTGGTCGAGCGCGGCACGGGGCGCCTGCTGGGTGCGCAGATCGTCGGCGGGGCCGATGCGGGCAAACGCATCGACGTGCTCGCCACGGCGCTGTGGAACAACATGACGGTGGAAGAGGTGTCCGGCATGGATCTGTCTTACGCGCCGCCGTTTTCGCCGGTGTGGGACCCGGTGCTGCTGGCAGCCGGCAAGGCGGCTGCCCAGGTTTGACCGGGCGTGGCGGGCGGCTTGTTTGCCGATGCACCGGCCGGCAAGGCCAGCACCGGGCCCTGCCTGGCGCACGCCGCGCAAGATGCGGCAGACAGCAGATAGCAGGACAGCGTACAGACGACAGACTGCAAAGTGATGCGACACTGAAAGGACCACCATGGCACAGGCACACGCTTCTGCAGGCGACATCGTCGACATCCGGCCTCTCGGGGCTGCCTTGCACGACCATGTCACCACCGCCATCTTCAAGTCGGCCCAGTTGGAATTGGTACGCCTGGTGCTGCCCAGCGGCAAGGCGATGCGCGAGCACAAGGTGGCCGGTGAGATCACCGTGCTGTGCATCGAGGGCCTGATCGACTTCAGCACGCCCACGATCAGCCGCCGCCTGGCGCCCGGGCAGCTGATCCACCTGGCCGCTGGTGAACCGCACGCGCTGCTGGCCGTGGCCGACGCGACGGCGCTGCTGACGATCTGCCTGGTGGCGCAGTGAGCCTGCGCTGCGTCGGCGGGCCCGCCGGCTTGCACGGCTGATCCGTTTCGCCCAGCGTTGAATGCGCCGGGCGCGCCGCGCCCCTCGCCTAAGATGCGCGGCGCCATGACCGAACCGCTGTCCACCGCCGCGCCGTCCACCGCCCCGCTGGCGCAGCGCGACCTCGGCGCCCACACGCCGATGATGGCCCAGTACCTGGCCATCAAGGCAGGCTTCCCCGACACCCTGGTGTTCTACCGGATGGGGGATTTCTACGAGCTGTTCTTCGACGACGCCCGCAAGGCCCACCGCCTGCTCGACATCACCCTGACCACCCGCGGCCAGAGCGCCGGCGAGCCGGTGGTGATGGCCGGGGTGCCGGTACATTCGGTCGAAAACCACCTGGCGCGGCTGATCAAGCTGGGTGAGGCAGTGGCCATTGCCGAGCAGGTGGGCGACGTGGCCACGGCCAAGGGCCCGGTCGAGCGCAAGGTGGTGCGGGTGGTGACACCCGGCACCATCACCGACAGCGCGCTGCTCGACGACCGAGTGGATGCGCTGCTGTGCGCCGCCACCAGGACCCGCAACACCTGGGGCCTGGCCTGGCTGGGCCTGAGCAGCGGCCAGCTGGGCGTGACCGAATGTGCCGAGGCCGAGCTGGCCGGCTGGCTGGCCCGGCTGGACCCGGCCGAGTTGCTGCTGCCGCAATCGACCGAGGCCGGCGACCTGGCCGACAGCCTGCCTGCCGCCATCACCCAGCACCGCGCCGCCCGCACACCGCGCCCGGCCTGGCAGTTCGACACGGCGCTGGGCCAGCGCAAGCTGTGCGCGCTGTTGAAGGTGGCGTCGCTGCAGGGCTTCAATGCGCAAGACCTGCCGGTGGCCCAGGCCGCCGCCGCCGCACTGCTGAGCTTTGCCGAGCACACCCAGGGCCAGGCGCTGGCCCATGTGGCGACGCTGGATGCTGCCCGCGCCAGCAGCCTGATCGACCTGCCGCCGACCACCCACCGCAACCTGGAATTGACCCAGACCCTGCGCGGCGAGAAGGCGCCCACGCTGCTGTCACTGCTGGACAGCTGCCAGACCGGCATGGGCAGCCGCATGCTGCGCCACTGGCTGACCCACCCCCCGCGTGACCGCGCGCCGGCCAGCGCGCGCCATGCCGCCATCGCCGCGCTGCTGGCCCATGGTGCCGAGCCGCTGCGCGCCGCGCTGCGGGCGGTCAGCGATGTGGAGCGCATCACCGCCCGGCTGGCATTGCGCCAGGTGCGCCCGCGCGAGCTGAGCGGCCTGCGCGCCACCTTGGCCCTGCTGCCGGTGCTGCGCGCCACCTTGCCCGATGCCGACCGTGCAAGCGGCGCAACACCACTGCTCGACGCTGCCGCTGCTGCACTGCAGCCGCCTGCAGCGCTGCAGGCGTTGTTGCAATCGGCGATTGCGGAAGAACCTGCGGTGCTGCTGCGTGACGGCGGCGTGATCGCCACCGGCCACGATGCCGACTTGGACGAACTGCGTGCCATCGGCCAGAACTGCGACGCCTTCCTGCTCGACCTGGAAGCGCGCGAGCGCCAGCGCTCGGGCATCCACAACCTGCGGGTGCAGTTCAACCGGGTGCATGGCTTCTACATCGAGGTGACCGCCGGGCAGCTGGACAAGGTGCCGCCCGACTACCAGCGCCGGCAGACGCTGAAGAACGCCGAGCGCTTCATCACGCCCGAGTTGAAAGCCTTCGAGGACAAGGCACTGAGCGCCCAGGACCGGGCGCTGGCGCGCGAAAAGTGGCTGTACGAGCAGGTGCTGGACCAGCTGCAGCCGCACCTGCAGCCGCTGGGAGCGCTGGGCCGGGCGCTGGCCGCGCTGGATGCACTGGCCGCCCTGGCTGAGCGCGCCGCCACGCTGGGCTGGTGCCAGCCACGCTTTGTGCCCCAGCCCTGCATCGACATCACGCAGGGTCGCCACCCGGTGGTGCAGGCCCGGCTGATGGAGACCAGCGGGCCGGATTTCATCGCCAATGATTGCCGGCTGGACGCCCGCAGCCGCATGCTGGTGATCACCGGCCCCAACATGGGCGGCAAGAGCACCTACATGCGCCAGGTGGCGCTGATCGTGCTGTTGGCCAGCATGGGCAGCTACGTGCCGGCACAAGCCTGCGCCTTGGGGCCGATCGACGCGATCCACACCCGCATCGGTGCGGCCGACGACCTGGTCAATGCCCAGTCGACCTTCATGCTGGAAATGACCGAGGCAGCCGCCATCGTGCATGCGGCCACGCCGCACAGCCTGGTGCTGATGGACGAGATCGGCCGCGGCACCAGCACCTTCGACGGCCTGGCCCTGGCCGGCGCCATCGCCAGCCAGCTGCATGACCGCAACCAGGCCTTCACCCTGTTTGCCACCCACTACTTCGAGCTGACCGCGTTCCCGGCCAAGCATCCCCGGGCGCTGAACATGCATGTGTCGGCGGTGGAGGCGGGGCACGACATCGTGTTCCTGCACGCCATCGCGCCCGGCCCGGCCAGCCGCAGTTATGGCGTGCAGGTGGCACGCCTGGCCGGCATGCCGGCGGTGCTGGTGCGCCAGGCGCGTGCCACGCTGGAGTCATTGGAAGCCCAGCAGCGCGCCGGTGATGCGCAGGTCGATCTGTTTGCCGCACCGCCGGTGGCCACGCTGCCGACCGAGCCGTCACCGGTCGACGCCGCATTGGCGGCCATCGACCCCGATGCGCTGAGCCCGCGCGAGGCGCTGGACGCGCTGTACCGGCTGAAATCCCTGGCCTCGCGCGGCTGAAGCCCTGGCATCATCGCCAGCGCCGGGCCCGGCTGCGGCCCGCTGGAGGATGCACGATGCCAGCAGACACCCCCACCGCCGACCAGGCCCTGCGCCAGCGCGCCCGCCGCGTGGTGCCCGGCGGCATGACCGGCCACCTGAATGTGGCCGCGCTGCCACCGGGTTATCCGCAGTTCTTCCAGCGCGGCCAGGGCTGCCGGCTGTGGGATGTGGATGGCAGGCAGTTCATCGATTTCATGTGCGCCTGGGGCCCGAACCTGCTGGGCTACCAGCACCCCGAGGTGGAAGCCGCCGCCCAGGCCCAGGCCGCGCTGGGAGATTGCCTGAACGGCCCCACCGCCCGCTTCGTGGAATTGGCCGAAGCGACGGTCGACACCTTCGCCCATGCCGACTGGGTGCTGTTCCAGAAGAACGGCACCGACGCCACCACCGTGGCGCTGATGGTGGCCCGGGCGGCCACCGGCCGGCGCAAGGTGCTGGTGGCGCAGGGCAGCTACCACGGTGCGGCGCCCTGGTGCACACCGGTGGCGGCCGGCACCACCGCCGAAGACCGGGCCCACCTGGTGCGCTTGCGCTACAACGATGTCGCCGGCCTGGAACAGGCCGTGGCAGAGGCCGGATCGGACCTGGCGGCGGTGCTGCTGGCGCCGATCCGGCATGACCTGGGCATTGACCAGGAGCTGCCCACGCCGGCATTTGCCCACGCCGCGCGCCGGCTGTGCACCCAGGCCGGCGCCGCCCTGGTGCTCGACGAGGTGCGCACCGGCTTGCGCCTGCATGCAGCCGGCAGCTGGGAGCCGCTGGGCATCCGCCCCGACCTGTGCGCCTGGAGCAAGTCGATCGCCAACGGCCACGCACTGGCCGCCGTGACCGGCACCGACGCGCTGCGCGACGCGGCGGGCCGCATCTTCACCACTGGCTCGTTCTGGGCGGGCGGCGTGGCCATGGCGGCCGGCCTGGCCACGCTGGCGGTGGCCCGGCGGGATGACCTGGTGGCCCACCTGGACCGCATC
>JBBRJU010000236.1:0-5013 GCA_038218895.1 Burkholderiales bacterium | reverse complement strand
ACGCCAGCGGCCCGGCAAAACCGGTTCCGCAGCGCCTGTGTATTGGACTGTCGCGCCCTGGAGTAATTGTGTGGACCTTGCAGCTGTTGTCTTGATCCAGGTGCTGTATGCGGTGGCCAGCCTGGTCATCATCTCGGCCGGCCTGGCGGTCATCTTCGGCATGATGAAGGTGATCAACCTGGCGCATGGTGAATTCATGATGCTGGGCGCTTTTGCCACCATCACCGCCCACGGGCTGGGGCTCAACCTCTGGCTGGCGATGTTCATCGTGGCGCCGGTGGCGGTGGGGCTGGTCGGCGTGGTGCTGGAGCGGTTGGTGATCCGCCGGCTCTATGGCCGCATGGTCGACACGATGCTGGCCACCTGGGGCCTGTCACTGCTGCTGGTGGGCATCGTCACCTCGATCGCCGGCAACACCACGGCAGGGGTGTCGGCGCCGCTGGGCAACTTCCGCATCGGCGCATATTCGGTGAGCAGCTACACCCTGGTCATCATCGCCGTGGCGGTGGTGCTGGCGCTGGCGATTCGCTGGGTGCTGCTGCGCACGTCCTGGGGGCTGATCGCACGCGGCACCATGCAGAAGCCCGAGATGGCCGACGCCCTGGGCATCAGCCCGGGCCGGGTGTATTCGGTCACTTTCGCGGTGGGTGCGGCGCTGTCGGGCCTGGCCGGGGCGCTGCTGGCGCCGCTGACCGGCGTGGTCCCCACCATGGGCGGGGCCTTCATCGCCAAGGCGTTCATCACGGTGATCGGCGGCGGGCCGGCCATTCTGGTCGGGCTGGTCAGTGCATCGTCGCTGTTCGGAACCATCAACCAGGTGGCCACCTTCCTCACCACACCGGTGCTCGGTGAGGTGGCGCTGCTGTTCACGGCCATCGTCATGCTGCGCTTGCTGCCGCAGGGCATCACCGGCCGGTTCTTCAAGGGATCGCTGTGAAGAAGTTTGCAAGTTCATGGCACAGCGCCGCCCTGACCCTGGCCATCGGCGTGGCCCTGCTGTTTCTGCTGCCGGGGATGGTCGACGACTTCACCCTGATCCAGCTGACCATCTACGCGGTGATGGCGATCCTCGGTGTGAGCCTGGGCTTCATCTGGGGCTTCGGCGGCATCCTGTGTTTTGGTCAGGCCGCATTTTTCGGCCTGGGCGCCTACACCTATGCCATCGCGGTGATCAACATCGGCGACAGCACCATCCCGTTCCTGCTGGCCATCGTCGTCCCGGCGGCGTTCGCTGCACTGCTGGGTTATGTGATCTTCTTCGGCCGGCTGTCGGATGTGTACATGGGCGTGATCACGCTCACCGTCACGCTGATCCTGTTCAACCTGGTCAACTCCACCGCCGGGCCGGAATGGAAGATCGGCAACGCCCCGCTGGGCGGCTTCAACGGCATCCCCGGCATCCCGACGCTGAACCTGCCCGGCAACCCAGATGAAGTGCTGAGCCAGCAAGCGCTGTTTTCTATCGTCATGGTCTGCCTGCTGGTGGTGTATGCCGGCCTGCGCTGGCTGATCGCGTCCAAGATCGGCCGGGTCATCATCGCGGCCAAGGAAAACGAGCAGCGGCTTCTGCTGCTGGGCTACGACGCCCGCGTCTACAAGCTCGGCTGCTTCTCGCTGGGCGGCGCCATCGCCGGGCTGGCAGGCTGCCTGTTCGCCAATTGGGGCGCGTTCACCAGCCCCACCATCTTCGGCCTGGCGATGTCGGCACAGATCATCATCTGGGTGATCGTGGGCGGCCTGGGCACGCTGGTGGGCCCGGTGATAGGCTGCGTCGCCATCCAGTGGCTGACCACCGCCATCGGCACCCAGCAGACCTTCAACTCCAACTTGGTGCTGGGCGCGATCCTGGTGTTGTTCGTGCTGCTGGTGCCGCGCGGCATCGTGCCCAGCCTGGGCGATGTGATCGACGCCGTCTGGCGGCGTCGCCGCTTCGGTGCTGCCAGCCCGGCCGCCACCCCGGCTGCCACCCCGCCACTGCCGCAGACCGAGACCGTGCCATGAGCGTCGTGCCCCTGCTCGAGACCCGCCTGCTGAACGTGCGCTTTGGCGGCGTGCACGCTACCCGCGATGTCAACTTCAGCCTGGCCGAGGCCGAACTGCGCTGCGTCATCGGCCCCAACGGCGCCGGCAAGAGCACCTTCTTCAAATTGCTGACCGGGCAGACCAAGCCCAGCTCGGGGCAGATCCTGTTCCGCGGGCAGGACATCTCCAACATGCAGCCGCACGAGCCCGGCCGCCTGGGCATCGGCATCAAGACCCAGGTGCCGAGCCTGTTCAACGGCCTGTCGGTGTGGGAGAACGTGTGGCTGTCGGCACGCCGCACCAACGGCAACCAGCAGGCCGAGCGCATCACCCGCAACACGCTGGAGCGGGTGGGCATGCTCGGCCACCGCGACGACCTGGCCGGCATGCTGGCCCATGGCCTGCGCCAGTGGGTGGAGATTGCGGTGGTGATTGCCGCCGACCCGCCACTGATCCTGCTGGACGAGCCCGCCGCCGGCATGAGTGACGCCGAGGTGGCCCGCACCGCCGAGCTGATCCTGGAAATCAACCGCCAGCATGCACTGGTGGTGGTCGAACACGACATGAACTTCATCCGCATGATCGCCAAGAAGGTGACGGTGCTGCACCAGGGCGCCATCCTGCGTGAAGACACACCCGACCGCATCATGAGCGACCCGCTGGTGCAGCAGATCTACCTCGGCAAGAAGGCCCACTGAATGAAAACCCAACGCGCGCTGCACTCGCTGCCCCCCGATAGGGCGCCCCATGCCCTTCGGGCGGCCGGGCGGGCCTGAGATGGCCATGCTGGCAGTGCAAGGCCTGTGCGCTGGCTATGGCGCCATCCCGGTGCTGCGCGACATCACCTTGGCGATCGCCCAAGGCGAATCGGTGGGCGTGCTGGGCCACAACGGCATGGGCAAGACCACGCTGCTGCGCACGCTGATCGGTGCGCTGCGCGCCACCGCCGGCACAGTCACGCTCAACGGCAGCGACATCACCCGCGCCGCGCCGCATGCCCGCGCCCGGCTGGGCATGGCGTATGTGCCGCAGGGGCGCGAGATCTTTCCGACACTCAGCGTGACCGACAACCTGCGCATGGGCCTGGTCAAGACCGGCCAGCCAGGCCCCGACGGTATCGACCGCCTGCTGGCCGACTTCCCGCGGCTCAAGCCCCTGCTCGACCGCGCCGGTGGCTCGCTCTCGGGTGGTGAGCAACAGCTGCTGGCGCTGGCCCGTGCGCTGGCCGGCCAGCCCAGCCTGCTGCTGCTGGACGAGCCCACCGAGGGCATCCAGCCGTCGATCATCGAAGAGATTGCCGAGACCCTGGCCACGCTGCGCGACCGCATGCAGCTCACCATCGTGCTGGTGGAGCAGAACCTGGAGTTCATCGCCGCCGTGTCGCAGCGGGTGCTGGTGATCAAGCGCGGCCAGCTCGGCGAAGAGATCCCGCGTGCGCACCTGGGCGACCTGGCGATCATGAGCGAATACACCGGCGTGCACGGCTAATGGCGCATGTCCTGCCTGACCCGGTGTGGCAAAGCGCAGCAGGTGCGGCCCCAGTTTGCCGGCGGAAGGGCATGGGAGTCGAACCCACCGGGCACGCTGGGCGCACCCCACCGGTTTTGAAGACCGAGAGCTCCACCGGGAAACCTGGCCCTTCCATGGCGTTGCGGACGGTAGCACGCAGCCACCTGGCCAGCTGTCGCCTCAGGCACGCAGGTGGTGGCGGCTGCCGTCGAAGCGGGTGATGCCACTGCGGTCCAAGAATTCGATCACCTGCACTGTCAGGTTGCGGCCGATGCCGGTGCGGTCACGGTAGGCGGCGGCGTCGTAGGCGCCATCGGGGCTGGTTGCTGCAAGCGCGCGGGCCTCGGCCTCCAGCTGGGCCACAACCCCGGGCAAGTAAAAACGGTTCGGTGCCACCTGGATCAGCAGGCCCCGGTCTGCCAGCCGCACCAGCCCGGCCAGCAGCACCGACAGCACCAGGCCCAGCTGCAGCGCCAGGTCACCGACGATCGGCGGGCGCAGACCACCCGCCAGCAGCAGCGGGCTGATGCGACACAGCAGCGCTGCATCGTCGGCTGCCAGCACCGGCTGGTGGCCGGGGCGGCGGTGGCACAGGCCGTCGCGCACCAGTGCCCCCTGCGCGACGGCGGCCACCAGGCAGGCATGCAGCAACCGCTGCGCCGCCGGGCCGGCCCCGAGCTGCCGGCGCAGCGCGGCCTCGTTGGGGCCGAGGCTGTCGGGCTGGCGGCCATGCCAGTCGTCCACCGCCTGCAGCACCCGGGCCTGCCACTGCTGCCAGTGCGGTTGCGACAGGCCCCAGACCGCAGTCGGCCCGGCCACCAGCTGCAGGCCCAGCTGCTGGTGCAGCGCCGCAGCCTCGGCCGGCTGCAGACCACGCGCCCGGGCAAAGTGCGCCAGATCGGCACCATCAGGCGCGTCGGCCACCAGCGCGGCCAGCGCGGCGGCCGGGTCGGCCAGGGCCAGCGCGGCCAGCTGGGCCAGACGCTGCGGCTGGCGGCTGCCGCGCGCCGGGCCGAAGGCATCGACCACCCAGCCCCCCGCCAGCGTGCGGTGGGCTGCGCCGTCGCGCAGGATGAAGCGGTCGCCCCAGCCTGCGCTGACGGGCCACGCCAGCTGCAGCCGCGCCAGCTGCAAATGCACAGGGTGCATCTGCGCCTGCTGCAAACGCACCGGCTGCATCTGCGCCTGCTGCATCTGCACCGGCAGCATCTGCGCCCGCTGCAGCGGCGCCAGGCCATGCTGACCCGGCGGCAGCGCTGCAGCATCCAGCGCCACCAGCCGGGCCGGCACCGCCGCCGCGCCCAGGTGCAGCACCAGCTGGGCACGCGGCCCGGGCAGGCCGGTGCTGCCGGCCGGCCAGTGCAGCTGAACGTCCAGCCGGTCGGTCACGCCTGGAGCGCCCTGCTCCACCAGCCAGTCACCGCGCACCGGTGCGGCCCGTTTCAGGTCTGTACCGGCCAGGTTGACGGCACAGCGCTGGCC
>JBBRJU010000235.1:0-5017 GCA_038218895.1 Burkholderiales bacterium | reverse complement strand
AGCACCGGGCACCGAATGTAGGGGAGGCGGGGCCGCAGGTCCCACGGTAGAAACTCGGGCGCCAGCCAGATGTCGTTCCAGCCGAAGAAGGCGGAATCCACGTCCGCATGGTGGCGCGCCAGCCGGCTGTGCAGGTCGCCGTTGATGTACTGGTCGCGCGCCTGGCGGATCGCCGACAAGCTGAAGGCCTCGACCAGGATGTGCGGTGCCAGCACCACCGCTGCGGCCACGCGCTGCGGGGTGTGCGCGGCATGCAGCAGCGCAATGCTGCCGCCGTCGCTGTGCCCGAACAGCGCGTAGCGGCCGGTCACACCCAGCGCGGCCAGCAGCGCGGGCAGCAGTTGCTCAGCCTGGCGGTGCATGAAGTCGGGGCGCCAACGTTCATCGGCCGCACGGGGTGTCGACCGGCCATAACCCGGGCGTGAATACACCAGCCCGCGCCAGCCCAGCGCGGCGCACAGCCGGCCCGGGAAATCACGCCACATCGATACCGAGCCCAGGCCTTCATGCAGGAACACCAGCAGCGGCGCGGCGCCGTGATGCACGCCGACCCAGGCATGCTCGATCAGCACCGGGCGACCGGCCCAGTCGATCTCGACACGGCTGCTGGACATCATGGGCAACGGACCGGGCGCACGCTGCGGAACCCGTCAGGCCCGGCCGCTGGCGCCGCCCCCTTGTGGCGCCGCGCCGTCGGCACGCCGGGCCTGGGCCTCCAGTTCCCGGAGCTTGAAGCGCTGGATCTTGCCGGTGGCTGTTTTCGGCAGGTCGTCGACGAAGGCGATCAGCCGCGGGTATTTGTAGGATGCCAGGCGGTCTTTGACAAAGGCCTTCAATTCGTCTTCGGTCACGGCCGCGCCGGTCTTGCGCACGACGAAGGCCTTGGTCCGGGTCAGGCCCTCGGCGTCGGGCACACCGATCACTGCGGCCTCCAGCACGGCCGGGTGCTGCACCAGGGTGGCTTCCACCTCGAAGGGGCTGACATAGATGCCGCTGACCTTCAGCATGTCGTCGCTGCGGCCGCTGTAGGTGTAGCTGCCGTCGGCATTGCGCAGGTATTTGTCGCCGCTCTTGGTCCAGTCGCCCTGGAAGGTCTCGCGCGATTTCTGGCGGTTGCCCCAGTACATCAGCGCGGCGCTGGGGCCGTGGATGTACAGGTCGCCGGGCTCACCATCGCGCACCGCACCGCCGCTCTCGCTGCGCAGTTCGATGGCATAGCCCGGGACCGGCCAGCCGGTGCTGCCGTAGCGCACCCGTTCCGGCCGGTTCGACAGGAAGATATGCAGCATCTCGGTGCTGCCGATGCCGTCGACGATATCCACGCCGACGTGGCGCTTGAAGCGCTCGCCGATGTCGGCGGGCAGTGCCTCGCCTGCCGAGGACACCAGGCGCAAGTCCAGGTCCTGCGCGGCCGGCAGGCCAGGGTGGGCCAGCATGCCGGCAAAGCCGGTAGGTGCGCCGTAGAACACCGTGGGCTTCACGCCGCCCACGCCGCCCATCCAGCGGTGGAACACCGCCTCCGGCGTGGGCCGGTCGCCCAGCAGCAAGGTGGTGGCGCCCACGCTCATCGGGAATGTGAGCCCATTGCCCAGGCCGTAAGCGAAGTACAGCTTGGCTGCCGAAAAGCAGACGTCGGTCTCGGCCAGGCCCAGCACTGCCTTGCCGTAGAGCTCGCAGGTCCAGTAGGCGTTGGCCTGGCTGTGCACCGTGCCCTTGGGCCGGCCGGTGGAGCCGCTGGAATACAGCCAGAAGGCGGGGTCGTCGGCGCCGGTGGCGGCAGGCGTCTGCAGCGGCGCGGCGCTGGCGACAAAGGCTTCGAAATCGACCGCGTCCGGGTGCAGCGGTGAAGCATGCGCAGGCCCCGCACGGCACGGGGTCTCTGGCCGCGACACCACCACCTTCTGCACCTCATGGTCGCTCTGCACCAGCGCGGCGTTCAACACCGGCAGCAGTGCGCCCGACACCAGCACCGCCTGGCCGCGGCTGTGTTCCAGCATGTAGGCATAGTCGGCCGCTGTCAGCAGGGTGTTGACGGCCACCGGGACCAGGCCGGCGTAGATGCAGCCGAGAAATGCCACCGGCCAGTCGGTGCCGTCGCGCATCAGCAGCAGCACGCGCTCCTCGCGCTTGAGCCCGGCTGCGCGCAAGGCGGCCGCCAGGCGGCGGGTGCGTTCGTCGAGCTGGCCGTAGGAGAGCGTGCCTTCATCGTCGATGAAGGCGGCCTTGGCGGCACGGCCGACGTTGGCCGCCAACAGGTGCGCTGCGATGTTGAATCGCTCTGGCGGCGGGCTGGCGGGGCTCATCGGCTGTGGTCTCCATCGACACCACCGGCTTGCAGTGGTCGGTGATATGCAGTATTGTGCAAGTGACCGAAAGGTATCGCCGCCCCTTCATCATGTCAAGCACTATAATGCATTCACCCGGGTTAACACCGAAGGCGGACCCTGCGGCCGGCGCGGTCGCGCCGCCTGCTCCGCCGCCTTCTGCCGATGCAGCTGCGCCGCTTGTTGCCGATGTTGCTGCCGACGACAAGAACCCCGCGTTGCTGGCGCTGGGCGAACGCGTGCGCCGCCTGCGCGCCGCACGCGGCATGACGCGCAAGGCCGTGGCCCTGGCTGCCGATGTGAGCGAGCGCCACCTGGCCAACCTGGAATACGGCATCGGCAATGCCTCGTTCCTGGTGCTGCAGCAGGTGGCGAACGCGCTGCAATGCCCGATGGCCGAGCTGATCGGCAACGTGACCACGGCGTCGCCCGAGTGGCTGCTGATCCGCGACCTGCTGCAGGGCCGGGATGAAGCCACGCTGCGCCGCGCCCGCATGGCCCTGGGCGAGTTGCTGGGCACCGGTGGTGGCGCGGCCGACGCGGCGCGTGCCGGGCAGCAGCTGGTGGCGCTGATCGGCCTGCGCGGGGCGGGCAAGTCCACGCTGGGACAGCTACTGGCCGACGATCTGGGCTTCCCGTTTGTCGAGCTGAGCCGGCAGATCGAGCAGTTTGCCGGCTGCAGCATCGGCGAGATCCAGGCGCTGTACGGCCAGGGCGCCTACCGCCGCTACGAGCGCCGCGCGCTGGAAGAGGCGATCCAGCTCTACCCCGAGGCCGTGCTCGCCACGCCGGGCGGTCTGGTGTCCGATGCCGCCACGTTCAACCTGCTGCTGAGCCACTGCACCACCGTGTGGCTGCAGGCCGCGCCCGAAGACCACAAGGCCCGCGTGGCGGCGCAGGGCGACCTGCGTCCGATGGCGGCCAGCCGCGAGGCGATGGCCGACCTGCGACAGATTCTGGCGGGGCGCGCGGTGTTCTACAGCAAGGCCGACAGGGTGGTGGACACCAGTGCCGCGCCGCTGGCGGCCACCTTCTTGGTGTTGCGCCAGCAGGTGCGGCAGGCGCTGGCGCTGCCGGGCTGAGCACCTGCCGGGCCTTGTGCTCGGCGATGTGACAGCGCACGCTTTCGGTTTTTTTTGGCATGCCGGCCGGCTTGAACCGGCATCTGCCCGGATGGCTTCAGCGTCGCCGTTGCAGGTGCTGGTGGGCGGTCACGCCCATGGAGACATAGATGCTGGTCAGCGCTTCCATGCCCACTGCGGCCGGCCGCACCCATGCCTGCGGCACGAACAGCAGCCCGCCCCCCACAGGCACCGGTGCCGTGGGCACGATCACTGCCAGGTGCGGTCGGCCTTCGATCAGAACCGGTTCGGGCGACGACAGCAAGGCCAGCACCACCACGCCCGGTGACTCGGTACCGCCGAAGTGCACCCAGGCCGTGCTCATCGACTTCGGCCCCTCGCGGTCTTTCTGGCGCAACAAGTCGACGAGCTTGGTCGACAGGTCGAAAACGGTGCGCACCAGTGGAATGCGGCCCATGGCGTTGTTGAGCAGGCGGCTGGCGCCCTGCTGGAAGCCGGTGCGCACCAGCGCCCCGAGCAGTACCAGCGCCGCGACCACCAGGCCGATGCCCAGGGCATAGCCCACCAATTTGGAGCCGCCGACGCCCAGGCCCAAGGCCACCAGCCCGCCGCCAACCAGGCTGTCGGGGCCCAGCCAGCGCAGCAGCAGGCTGGCCAGCCACCAGAAGATGGCCAGCGTGGCGGCCAGCGGCAGCGCAGCCAGCAAACCAGTGATGAACAGTTGCAACAAGTGTTGCGTGGAGCGGCGCAAAGGCATGGCAGAGGGGTTGTGGACGTCGAGCGCGCATTCTGACGCGCGGGTCTGGTCTGTCCGGGTCGCCGGTGAACGCCGATCCCGGGTCAAGACAGCGACAGGCAGAAGAATGCATGTGGGTGGTTGACGCCGCAGTCACATGCAGTATCATGCGTCAGTCTTTTGTCAAAATATGTATTATATTGCATCAACTCACCGGATACAGCCCATGCGCCGCCCCGACCATGTCGAGTACCAGACCGATCCGTCCCAGTACCGCCACTGGACGCTTCGCTTCGAAGGCCCGGTGGCCACGCTGGCGGCTGACTTCGACGAGAACGCCGGCCTGCGCCCTGGCTACAAGCTCAAGCTCAACAGCTACGACCAGGGCGTGGACATCGAGCTGAACGACGCCATCAACCGCGTCCGCTTCGAACACCCCGAGGTGCGCACCGTGGTGCTGACCAGCACCAAGGAGATGGTGTTCTGCTCGGGTGCCAACATCTTCATGCTGGGCCTGAGCAGCCACAGTTGGAAGGTGAACTTCTGCAAGTTCACCAATGAAACCCGCAACGGCCTGGAAGACAGCAGCCAGCACAGCGGCCTGAAGTTCCTGGCGGCAGTGAACGGTGCCTGCGCCGGCGGCGGCTATGAGCTGGCGCTGGCCTGCGACGAGATCATCCTGGTGGACGACCGCAGCAGCGCCGTCAGCCTGCCCGAAGTGCCGCTGCTGGGCGTGCTGCCTGGCACCGGCGGCCTGACCCGGGTGACCGACAAGAAGCGGGTACGCCACGACCTGGCCGACCTGTTCTGCACCAGCGCCGAGGGCGTGCGCGGCCAGAAGGCCAAGGATTGGCGCCTGGTCGACGACATCGCCA
>JBBRJU010000234.1:0-5041 GCA_038218895.1 Burkholderiales bacterium | reverse complement strand
GATCGCCTGGTCGATCGACGCCGCGCTGCGCAGTGGCTGCTTCGACCGGGTGGTGGTCTCCACCGACGATGCCGAGATCGCCGACGTGGCGCGGGCCGAAGGTGCCACCGTGCCCTTCATGCGCCCTGCCGCGCTGTCAGATGACCACACCGGCACCATCCCGGTGGTGGCGCATGCGCTGCAATGGCATCTGGACCATCTGGAGGCCGGCCTGGCGCCGCAGCAGGTGTGCTGCCTGTATGCCACCGCGCCCTTCGTGCAGCCGGCCGATCTGCAGCGCGGCCTGGCGCTGCTGGAATCCACCGGCGCGATGTACGCGTTTGCTGTCACCCGCTATGCCTTCCCGATCCAGCGGGCCATCCGCTGCACACCCGACGGCCGGGTGGAGATGTTCGACCCGGCGCAGTTCAATACCCGCAGCCAGGACCTGGAAGAAGCCTTCCACGATGCCGGCCAGTTCTACTGGGGCCGCGCCGACGCCTGGCTGCAGGGACTGCGCATCTTCTCGCCCGACGCCGTGCCGGTGCAGCTGCCGCGCCACCGGGTGCAAGACATCGACACACCCGAGGACTGGACCCGCGCTGAATGGTTGTGGCGGGCGATGCAGGCCGGCGCCAGCGCAGCATGACCGGCATCCGGGTGGCGGTGCGCGCCGATGCCAGCCGTACGCTGGGCAGCGGCCATGTGGTGCGCTGCCTGACGCTGGCCACGGTGCTGCGCGCGCGCGGTGCCACGGTGCAGTTCATCTGCCGCCCCGAGCTCGGCCACCTGGGCGCGCACATCGCCGGCCTGGGCTTCGGGTTGCACTGGCTGCCCGACAAGCCCGACTGGCCCGACTGGAGCGTCGCATCAGACGCCCACGACACCCGCGCCGCGCTGGGGCCGGCCGGCTGCGACCTGCTGCTGGTCGACCACTACGCGCTAGGCGCCGCCTGGCATGCCGCGCTGCGCCCGGCTTGCCGCCGCATCGCAGTGATCGACGACCTGGCCGACCGCGCCCACGAGACCGACCTGCTACTCGACCAGAACCTGGGTCGCCGCGCCGACGACTACGCGGCCCTGCTGCCGCCCGGCGCCATCCGGCTGATCGGCCCGCACTACGCACTGCTGCGGCCTGAATTCGCCAGCGCCCGCAACGCCAGCCTGGCCCGCCGCGCCGGTGGCCGCCTGCAGCAGCTGCTGGTCAGCATGGGCGGGGCCGACCCGCAGCAGGCCACGCTGCGCGTGCTGCAGGCCATGGCGGGCGGCCCGCTGCCCGCCGGGGTGCAGGTGACGGTGGTGCTCGGCGCCATCGCCGAAACCCGCCCGGCCATCGCCGCCCTGCTGCCCACCCTGCCCTGGCCAGCCCGGCTGTGCGTGGACGTGGCCGAGATGGCGCCGCTGCTGCAGGCAGCCGACCTCGCCATCGGCGCGGCCGGCGGCAGCGCCTGGGAGCGCTGCTGCCTGGGCCTGCCCAGCCTGCTGCTGGTGCTGGCCGGCAACCAGCAAGCCGGTACGCGGGCGTTGGTGACGGCCGGCGCAGCGCTGGCGGTCGGCACGGTGGCCGAGCTGAGCGCCACGCTGCCGGCCGCTCTGCACCACGCTGCCGACCCCGGCACGCTGCAACGCCTGTCGTCGGCCGCCGCAGGGATTGCCGACGGCCTGGGCGCTCAGCGGGTTGCCGATGCCCTGCTGGCCAGCTTGTGCGCCTGAACCCTGAACCGATGCACCCCCACACCCCCGCCCCCGTCCCCGGGCAAATCTGCACCGACACCTTGCGCCCGCTGGCAGAGGCCGACCTGCCGCTGGTGCGCGCCTGGCGCAACCACCCCGCTGTGCGCCAGCACATGTTCAGCACACACACGATCACCGACGCCGAGCACCGGCAATGGTTCAGCCGCCAGCAGGCCGACCCGACGCGCCGGCAGTGGCTGTTCCTGCGCGGCGGCGCGCCGCTGGGTGTCGTGCACTTCAGCGCCGTGGCGCCTGGCGGCGTGGCCGAGTGGGGTTTCTACGCCGCACCCGGTGCGCCCCGCGGCACCGGCCGCGCGCTGGGCCAGGCGGCGCTGGCACGGGCCTTCGGCAGCGAGCAGTTGCACAAGGTCTGCGGCCAGGTGCTGGCCGGCAATGCGGTGTCGCTGGCCTTCCACCGCCGCTTGGGCTTTGCCGAGGAAGGCGTGCTGCGCCAGCAGCACCGCAGTGCCGACCCGGACGGCGCCCACTACCATGACGTCCATTGCTTCGGGTTGCTGCGTGCCGACTGGCCCGGCCCCGCGCAGGAACCCAAAGCACGACCATGACCACGCCCTTGCCCTTCCCCATACCCGCGCCCTTGCCCGCCATCACCATCGCCGGCCGGCGCATCGCCGCCGATGCGCCGCCGTATGTGATTGCCGAACTGTCGGCCAACCACAACGGCAGCCTGCACACCGCGCTGGCCATCGTCGATGCGGCCAAGGCCGCCGGCGCGGATGCGGTGAAGCTGCAGACCTATCGGCCCGACACCATCACGCTCGACAGCGCGGCCGAGGGCTTCGTGATCGAGGGTGGCCTGTGGCATGGCCGGCGCCTGTATGACCTGTACCAGGAAGCGCACATGCCCTGGGACTGGCATGCCAAGCTGTTTGCCCGGGCCTGCGACATCGGCATCACCATCTTCAGCTCGCCCTTCGACCGCACTGCGGTGGATCTGCTCGAAAACCTGGGCGCGCCAGCCTACAAGATCGCCAGTTTCGAGGCAGTCGATCTGCCGCTGATCCGTTATGTGGCGGGCACCGGCAAGCCGATGATCATCTCCACCGGCATGGCCGATGCCGACGAGATTGCCGAAGCCGTGGACGCCGCCCGCGCCGGCGGCTGCACCGAGCTGGCCCTGCTGCATTGCGTGAGCGGCTACCCCGCGCCGGCGGCCGACTACAACTTGCGCACGTTGACCGACATGATCGGCCGCTACGGCGTGGTCACCGGCCTGTCGGACCACACGCTGGACAACACCACGGCGATCGCCGCCGTGGCCCTGGGCGCGGCGCTGATCGAAAAACACTTCACGCTCGATCGTTCCGGCGGCGGGCCCGACGACAGCTTCAGCCTGCAGCCAGCCGAGCTGGCCCAGCTGTGCCAGGGCGCACGCACCGCCTGGTCGGCGCTGGGCCGGGTGGATTACGGCCGCAAGAGCAGCGAGGTCGGCAACGCCCAGTTCCGCCGCTCGCTGTATTTCGTCAAGCCGTTGAAAGCGGGCGATGCCATTACCGCCGACGCGGTGCGCAGCGTGCGGCCCGGCTTCGGCCTGGCGCCCAAGCACTGGGATGCGGTGGTGGGCAAGCGGGCCGCGCGCGACATTGCGGTGAACACGCCGGTGGCATGGGACGCGCTGGCGTGAGCGGCAGCGCACCGATCCAGCTGCTCTGTGTTTCCACCGCCGCCAACACCGACGCGGCGCTGCATGCGCTGGTGCAGCAGGCCGGCGGGCTGATCGACCTGGTGCTGCACCTGGGCAACGCCGAGGCCGACTTCAAGGCGTCAACCGTCTCGCGCATGAACCTGCGGCGCGGCAAGCGCGGCCACATCACCGAAGGCACGCAGTTCAGCGGCCTGGCGCATGGCCTGTTCATGCAGCCGGGCTACGACGCACTGGTCGATGATTTCATCGACCACCTGCACCGCCGCGCCGAGCCCCATGCCCACCTGCCGCACCCGCTGAGCGGCTTCCATGCCTACTGGGATTACCACCACATCCTGGCCGACGTGGTGGCGCAGCGCATCAGCGACAGCGGCGCCACCCACATGCTGTTCTTCAACGTGCCGCACCTGGTGCACGACACGCTGGTCTACCAGGTCGGCCGCGCGCTCGGGCTGCAGTGCCTGGTGCTGACGCAGTCGCTGTTCCCCAACACCTTCTTCTCAATGCCGGCGATCGAGACCTATGGCTGCCTCACGCCGGGCCAGCCGCATGCCCCGCCTTACCCGATCGACCGCGACGCGACGCTGCAGCACTTCTACATGAAGGGCGTGTCGCAGCAGCGGGCCGCCACAGGGCGCATCACCGCCAAGGCAATCGGGCAGCTGGCGGCGTTTTTGCTGCTCAAGCGCCGCTGGCAGGCGCTGAACCCGTTCTACGTGGGTAGCCTGCTGCGCCGCATGCAGCGCATCTACGGTGCCCTGCCGGCCTGGCGTGACCCGTTTGCACGCTTCTTCCATGCAGACGAACTGGCCTACTTCGAGCACCTGTTGCAGTTCGAAGACCAGCCTGTCGACCTGGATGGGCCGTTTGTCTACTTTGCGCTGCAGCTGCAGCCGGAGATGACCACCTCGGCGCTGGGCGGCCCGTTCAAGGACCAGGCGCTGGCGATCGAGGCGCTGGCGCGCTTGCTGCCGCCCGGGGTGCGCATCCTGGTCAAGGAGAATCCCAAGCAGGGCGCCTACATGCGCGGGCCACTGTTCTTCCACCGGCTGGCACGCATTGCGCAGCTGCAGTTCATGCCGTCGCACGCCAGCACGCATGCACTGACAGCCAAGGCGCTGTACGTGGCCAGCATCAGCGGCACCGTGGGCTGGGAGGCGGTGCGCAAGGGCAAGCCGGCGCTGGTGTTCGGCCCCACCTGGTATGCCGGCCTGCCGGGTGTGCATACCTGGCACCCGGCGCTGACGCACGATGCCATCGTCGGCAACCCACCCGCGCATGCAGCGCTGGAGCAGGCCGTGGGCCAGCTGCTGGCCCAGGCCCACGCCGGCATCATCGAGCGCCACTACAAGACGCTGGTGCCCGACTACGACCCCGCACACAGCGCCCAGTCGGTGGCAGCGGCGGTGCTGCCGCTGCTGCTGGGCCAGGCGCCCACCACCTTTGGCTGAGCCGATGCGGACCTGGTGGCGGTTTGCGGCGCTGGGCGCACTGTTGCATGGTGCTGCGGCACTGGCCGGCTTCATGGAGCCCAAGGACCTGGCCAAGATGGCGCTGTGGTGGGCGGTGGCCGGCAGCGCACTGTGGCTGGGCAGCGGGGGCAACGGCCCGCGCACCCAGCGCGGCGCCGCGTTGGCGCTGTGCCTTCTGTTTGCGCTGGAC
>JBBRJU010000233.1:0-5070 GCA_038218895.1 Burkholderiales bacterium | reverse complement strand
CCTGTACCTGTACCTGTACCTGTACCTGCACCTGCACCTGCACCTGCACCTGCAGCGGCTGGGGCTGCGGCCGGCCGGGCAGCACTGCGGCGTTGGGATGGCATCGGGGGCAACTCCTGGGGTCTGGAGACCCATTCTAGGGAGGCCACCCACCGCCGCCGACAGGAGTTTCCCGTTGCGGTTTCCCCTTGCTGCCGGGCCAGACTTTAGCTGGCGGCCGATTCCTCGATGAACTGCTTGAGCAGCTTCTTGAGTTGCTCGACCTTGCGCGGGCCCATGGCTTCTTCGACCGCGCCGTGGTGGGCATCGACATTGACCTTCAGGCGCTGCACCATCTCCAGGCCGATGTCGCTGATGTAGACCAGCACCTTGCGATTGTCCAGGGCGTCGGTGGCGCGCTGCACCAGGCTGCGGCTGACCAGGCGGTCGATGTTCTTGGTGAGCGCCGGGTGGTTCATCAGCACCCGCTCGGCGAGTTCGCCCATCGACCGGCCCTGCTCGTCGGACAGCACCTGCAGCACGCGCCATTGCTCTTCTGACACCTCTTCGGCAGAGATCGACTGCGCCAACCCCAGGTGCATGCGGCGGTTGGCCGATGCCAGCAAGTAGGCCAGATACTCCGAAATGTCTTGTTCAGGCATGGTAGGTGCATTCACGGTGACGGTTTGTCCCCAAGTTTACGCAAAATAGCTTTCCAGGGAAACCACTGTGGTGCGGGCTGCGCGATGTCTGAACACCCGGATCCAACTTGGTGCATCACCAGGAGTTCAATCGGATGGCGTCATCAAGTGCAGGGTCCCACGGTGTGGCGGCTGGGTGCAGCATGCCCAGGCCGCTGTTGCGGCCACGCATGCGCCCGGGCGCCCCGCAGCGCCAGGCCTTGCCCCAGCATGACCTGACAGTGGCGCTGTGTGTGCCGTTGGGCGGCTCGGCCGGCATCTGGGGCCCGTCGGGCCTGGCCTGCGCCCGCCTGGCAGTGGCCGAGCTCAACCGCGGTGCCGGCATTTTCGGCCAGAGCTGCCGGCTGATCACGGTGAATGCATCGGACGATTCACCCGACATCGAGTCGACCCTGGTCGAACTGTTGGAGAACCGTGCTGTCGACGCGCTGATCGGCCTGCACACCAGCGCCATGCGCCACCGCATCCTGCGGGCGGTGGGCGGCCACATCCCCTTCGTCTACACCCCGCTCTACGAAGGCGGCGAAGCCACCCCAGGCGTATTCGCCATCGGCGAGGTCACGTCCAACCAGCTTGCGCCGGCGATCCGCTGGCTGGGGGTGCACCGCCGCCCGCGGCGCTGGCTGGCGGTGGGCAATGACTATGTCTGGCCACATGTGTCACATCGCCAGGCGCGCGCCTACATCGCCGATGCCGGGGCCGAGATGGTGGCCGAGACTTACCTGCCCTTCGGCACCACCGACTTCACCGAAGTGCTCGACCAGATCCGCAGTTGCCAGGCCGACGCGGTGCTGGTGTCGCTGGTGGGCCAGGATTCGGTGGAATTCAACCGCGCCTTCGGCCGCGCCGGCCTGTCGCGCAGCGTGCTGCGCCTGTCGGGCGCACTCGGCGAAAACGAGCTGCTGGGCATCGGTGCCGAGAATGCCGATGACCTGTTCGTCTCCAGCGGCTACTTCGCCACGCTCGACACCGACGAGAACCTCGCCTTCAAGCAGCGCTACCACGACCATTTCGGTGCGCGTGCGCCCACGCTCAACACCTTCGGCCAGTCCACCTACGAGGGTGTGCATTTCCTGGCGGCGTTGTTCAACCAAGCCTTGCGCTCCCACCATGATTGGGAAGCCATGGGCCGGGCACCGCTGCGCTACCAGAGCGCACGCGCGGCCCGCTATGCCGGCGGTGGCGTCAATGACATCCCCATCTACCTGGCCCGGGCCGACGGCCATGTGTTCAAGGTGATCACGCGCCTCTAGTCAGGAGGCTGTCGTCCCTCGGGTCGCGTTATTTTCTTTCCAAGGAAATCTTTTTGATTGACTTGGAAAACATCGGCCACCAGAATCCGGCGACGTCGGAGGCGTGCGGAAAAGCATGAGACGCGCCGATGCATGCCACGCCCTGCCGGGGCCCAGCCCGGGCCCGTCGGCGCCGGAACCACCCCACATCAGGAGTCAACATGGCCATCAAGCGTCCCACCCTCGACCAGCTGCAAGACGTGGCACTGAGCCTGGGCATCCATCTGTCGCCCGAGCAGGCCGGCGTTTACAACACCCTGCTGCAAGCCAACTTCGACGCCTACGATGTGGTCGATGCGCTGCCAGACTATGTACCGCTCGTCACCTACCCGCGCACGCCCGGCTACTTTCCGACGGCCGAAGAAAACAAGTACGGCGCCTGGTACGTGAAGACCACGATCAAGGGCAAGCGCGAAGGCAAGCTGGCGGGCAAGACCGTGGTGCTCAAGGACAACGTGTGCGTGGCCGGCGTGCCGATGATGAACGGCGCCTCCACGCTGGAAGGCTATGTGCCGAACGTGGATGCCACCGTGGTCACCCGCCTGCTCGATGCCGGCGCCACGGTGGTGGGCAAGGCCACCTGCGAGTACTTCTGCTTCTCGGGCGGGTCACACACGAGTTCCCCCGGGCCGGTGCACAACCCGCACCGCAGGGGCTTTTCCGCCGGCGGCTCGTCTTCGGGCAGCGCGGCGCTGGTGGCCGCTGGTGAGGTCGATCTGGCCATCGGCGGCGACCAGGGCGGCTCGATCCGCATGCCGGCGGCGTTCTGCGGCATCGTCGGCATGAAGCCCACCCACGGCCTGGTGCCCTACACCGGCGTGATGCCCATCGAGCTGACCATCGACCACACCGGCCCGATGACGGCCAACGTGACCGACAACGCATTGATGCTGGAAGTGCTGGCCGGCCCCGACGGACTGGACCCGCGCCAGCATGCCGGCCAGGGCGCCAAGCCGTATGCCGACCTGATGCAGCAGGGCGTGGCCGGGCTGAAGATCGGCATCGTCAAGGAAGGCTTCGGCTGGCCGCAGAGCATGGCCGACAGCGACGCCAAGGTGAAGCAGGCTGCAGCGGTGTTCACCGCGCTGGGCGCCAAGGTGTCCGAGGTGTCGGTGCCGATGCACCTGGTGGGCCCGGCCATCTGGCTGCCGATCGCCGCCGAGGGCGCCACCCAGCAGATGATGAAGGACAACGGCCACGGCTTCAACTGGAAGGGCCTGTATGTCACCAGCATGGTCGACTTCCATGCCGGCTGGAAGGCACGTGCCGATGAGTTGTCGGAAACGCTCAAGCTCACCATGGTGCTGGGCGAGTACTTCATCCAGCACTACCGCGGCCACTTCTACGCCAAGTCGCAGAACCTGGCGCGCCAGCTGCAGGCAGCCTATGACAGTGCGCTGGCCGATTTCGACCTGCTGCTGATGCCCACCGTGCCGATGACGGCGACGCCGCTGCCCCCTGCCGGCGCGCCGGTGGAAGAGGTGGTGGCACGCGCCTTCGAGATGCTGCCCAACACCAGCCCGTTCAACATCACCGGCCACCCCGCCATCAGCGTGCCATGCGGCCTGGTCGGCGGCCTGCCAGTGGGCATGATGCTGATCGGCAAACACTACGACGAAGCCACCATCTACCGCGCCGCTTATGCCTTCGAGCAGGCCGGCGACTGGAAAGCCATCTGAGCATTTCCCCAGGCCGGCCGCAGCGCGGCCAGCCGCCCTGCCCCCTCCAGCCAACACAACAGGAAATACCATGGACCGTCGCAAATTCATCCAGACTTCGGGCGCCGCTGCCTTCGCCGGCAGCGCCGCCATCCTGCCGTTGTCGGCTCTGGCCGCCGACGAGATCGGCGTGGGCAGCATCCACGACCTGTCCGGCGGTCTCGACATCTATGGCAAGCCCATGGTGGATTGCCTGACCCTGGCCATCGAAGAGCAGAACGCCGCCGGCGGCCTGCTGGGCAAGAAGTTGAAGCTAGTCAGCTACGACCCGCAGAGCAACATGCAGATGTACGCGCAGTTTGCGCAGCAGGCGGCGCTCAAGGACAAGGTGGCCGTGGTGATGGGCGGCATCACTTCTGCCTCACGCGAGGTGATCCGTCCGGTGCTCAACCGCAACAAGACCCTGTACTTCTACAACACCCAGTACGAAGGCGGCGTGTGTGACCGCGGCAGCTTCATGACCGGCGTGACACCGGCGCAGACCGTGGGCAAGCTGATCCCCTACGCGATGAACAAGTGGGGCAAGAAGATCTACGTGATCGCGGCCGACTACAACTACGGCCAGATCACCTCGCAGTGGGTGAAGAAGTTCGCGCAGGAAAACGGCGGCAGCATCGCCTCGATCGACTTCTTCCCGCTGGACGTGACCACCTTCGGCCCGACGATTGCCAAGATCGAGGCGGCCAAGCCCGACATGGTGGTCTCTGCCCTGGTGGGCGGTGCGCACATGTCGTTCTACCGGCAGTGGGCTGCAGCAGGCCTGACCAAGAAGATCCCGCTGGCGTCCACCACCTTCGCGGTGGGCAACGAGCACATCGTGCTGTCGCCCGCAGAAGCCGATGGTTTCTTGCTGGCATACAACTACTTCGAGAACATCGACACGCCCGAAAACAAGGCGTTCAAGGCCCGCTTCCACAAGCGCTTCGGCGCCGACTATCCCAACATCACCGAGCTGGCGATGGGCACCTACCAGGGCTTCAAGCTCTGGGCCGAGGGCGTGAAGAAGGCAGGTTCGGTCGAGATCGGCAAAGTCACCACCGCGCTGGAATCGGGCATCAGCATCATGGCCCCCAGCGGCAAGGTGACGATCGACCCGGCCACCCACCATTGCATCCTGAACGTGAGCGTGGCCGAGGTGAAGGCCAAGAAGCTCAACATCCTGCAGACCTTCCCGCAACAGGCGCCCACCGATACCAGCGCGGTGTGCGACCTCAAGAAGAACCCGCGCGACAACCAGCAGTACGTGATCAAGGCCTGAATCAAGGCCTGATGACCCACCCCCGAAGCGCCTGCGGCGCTCCCCCTCAGAGCCGCAGCAGGTTCAGCACCCCGCCGCCCGTGATGTGCGCGAGGCCGCGCACGTCGAGCTCCGAGCGCAGC
>JBBRJU010000232.1:0-5077 GCA_038218895.1 Burkholderiales bacterium | reverse complement strand
TGGTCAACACCCACCTGCACAGCGACCACTGCGGCGGCAATGCCGCGCTGGCGCTGCGCTGGCCAGGCCTGCGCATCACCGTGCCGGCGGCATCGCGCAGCAAGCTGCTGCCCTGGGACGACGGCCAGCTCAGCTACCTCGAAACAGGCCAGCTCTGCGCGCCGTTCACGCCGCAGGCCTTTCTGGAACACGGCGACACGGTGCAGCTGGGCGGCCGGCCCTGGCAGGTGCATGCCGCGCCCGGCCACGACAACGACGCCGTGCTGCTGTTCGAGCCCGAGACCGCCACGCTGATCAGCGGTGACGCGCTGTGGCAGCAGCGGCTGGCGATCATCTTCCCCGAGCTGGCCGACGAACCCGGCTTCGATGCCGCCGCCCGGGTGCTGGACCACATCGAGCGCCTGCAGCCGCGCCTGGTGCTGCCCGGCCACGGCGAGCCGTTCACCGATGTGGCGGCTGCGCTGGCCGCCTCGCGGCAGCGGCTGGCGGCCTTCATCGCAGCGCCGCAAAAGCACCGCGCCCATGCGGCCCGGGCCCTGGTGGTCTACCACATGCTGGAGCACCGCCGCCGGCCGCGCCAGGCCCTGGTGGACTGGATCGCCACGACGCCGATCTTCCTGAAGGCGCTGCAGTGCGCCGGTGATGCCGCCAAGGCGCAGCGGGCCGCCGAGGCCACCGTGGCACGGCTGCTGGCCGACGGGGTGCTGGTGCCGCACCATGCGGACGGGGTTGAGCAGGTGCAGATGGCTGGCGGCTGACCGCAGACTGCTGACCGCCGAAGATTGCCCGGCCGGTGCCAGCGTGGCAGCTCAGCGCTGGCGGCCGACAGCCTGCCCCACGGCGCCGGGGTTGCCATCGTTCTCGGGCTGGTCAGGCAGGCTGCCGTTGATCGCAGGCAGGCCCTGTGGCACCTGCACCGGCGGCAGCGGCTGGGTGTAGGGCATCGGCATCTGCATCGGCGGCACCCGCATCGCACCCGGCACGCCGTTGAACACCGCCCCCGGCGGCATGCCTGGCAGCATCCCGCCTGGCAACATCCCACTTGGCAGATCACCCGGGCGGCCGCGCTGGGCCTCGGCCAACGGCGGCAGGAGGAGCGTGACCGATGGCGCGCCGCCACCCGCACCCAGTTCCACCTGGCGGTGGGCGACGGACAGCACCCGCAGGCCGGGTTCCACTTCGCGGCCCACGCCCACGGCGCGGGCGGGCTTGCCGTCCACCGAGATCAGCGCCAGACCACTGGCCCGGCCAGGGCGCGGCGCCACCACGCCCAGCAGGCGGAAGCGGCTGTCGGCCACCGCCACCGGCGCGTCGGCCAGTGGCTGCGCCGGCGGCTGGCCGAGCAGCCGGACCAGGCTGCCACCGGCCGGCAGCGCCGCCGTCGCCAGGCTGGCACCGGGCGGCACCGGTGTGCTGCGCGTGAACAACGGCAACCCCCAGGCCACCGCGCCAGCCAACGCGGCAGCCCAGAGCAGCAGTGTCATCAAGCGCGCACCCATGCCAGGATTATCATCGTCCGCTGCTGTGCCCATCGCCCGATCAAGCCCCTGCCCCTGCTGCTGCTCATGACCCATGCCCCCGCTTCCAGGCGCACCGCGCACCCTTTGGCGCGCGCCGTGCGCCGGGGTTTCACGCTGATCGAGCTGATGGTGGTGCTGGTCATCATCGGCGTGCTGGCGGCGCTGATCGTGCCCAACGTGCTGAACCGCACCGACGACGCGCGCGCCATTGCGGCCAAGGCCGACATCAACAACCTGATGCAGGCGCTCAAGCTCTACAAGCTGGACAACCAGCGCTTCCCCAGCGCCGAGCAGGGGCTGGAGGCACTGGTCAACAAGCCCACGGCCGGCAACGTGCCGCCCAACTGGCGCCGCTACCTGGACAAGCTGCCGGCCGATCCCTGGAGCCGGCCCTACCAGTACATCTTCCCGGGCGTGAAGGGTGAGGTCGACATCTTCAGCCTGGGCGCCGACGGTCAGGCCGGCGGTGACGGCAAAGACGCCGACATCGGCTCCTGGCAGTAGGCCAGCACCGGCGACGCCGGTGCTGCCAAATTTGCCGGCGAGGCCAGTGCTGCCAAACCTGCCGGCGACGCTGGTGCTGCCCCATCTGCCAGCGAAGCCGGTGCCGCCAAACCTGCCGGCAACGCCAGTGCTGCACAAGCTGCCAGCGACGGCAGCGGTGCCAGCGGTGCCAGCGGTGCCAGCGGTGCCAAGCCTACCGGCAACGCCGGTGCTGCCCCGCCGCGCCATGCACGCCAGGTGCGCCCCGCGCGGCTTCACGCTGATCGAGCTGCTGATGGTGCTGCTGCTGATTGCCCTGGTCTCCGGCCTGGTGAGCCTGTCGCTGCGCGACGGCGGCCAGGCCAGCCTGGACCGCGAGGCCCAGCGCCTGGCTGCCCTGCTGGAAGCCGGCCGTGCCGAGGCCCGCGCCACCGGCGTGGCGGTGCGCTTCGAAGTGGTCGGCGCCGGTGACCCGCCGGGCACGCCGGCGCAGGCCGACACGCAGTTCCGCTTCGTCGGCCTGGCGCCGGGCAGCCTGCCGGGCAGTGGCAAGACGCCGGGCCGCTGGCTGGACGCCGAGGTGGCCGCCCGCATCGACAACGCCAGCGCACTGCGCCTGGGCCCCGAGCCATTGATCGGCGCCCAGCGCATCACCCTCAGCCTGGGCGGCCAGACCCGGGTGCTGGCCACCGATGGCCTGGCGCCGTTTGCGGTGGCCGAGCCGGCCGCAGGCACGCCATGAGCGCGCGCGCACAGGCCGCGCGCCAGGCCGGCGCGTCCTCAGGTTTCACGCTGGTCGAGGTGCTGGTCGCGCTGGCCATCACCGCGATGGCGCTGGGCGCCGGGCTCAAGGCCTCTGGCGCGCTGACCGACAACGCCCAGCGCCTGGGCGAAGTGACATCGGCCCACTGGTGTGCCGACAACGCGCTGGTCGGCCTGCGCCTGGGCCAGCAGTTCCCCGGCACCGGCGAGGCCGAATTCGCCTGCAGCCAGCTGGGCCGGGAGTTTCGCGGCCTGCTGCGCACCCAGACCACGCCCAACCCCAACTTCCGCCGGGTCGATGCGGTGGTGATGGATGACCAGGGCCATGTGCTGGCCACCTTGTCCACCGTGCTGGGGCGCTATTGATGCGGCGCCGCGGCTTCACCCTGGTCGAGGTGCTGGTGGCCGTGCTGATCATGGCGGTCATCGCCGCCATGGGCTGGCAAGGTGTGTCGGGCATGGTCCGGGCGCGCGACATCGGCGCCGCCGCCAGTGACCGCACGTTGCGCCTGTCCGCCGTGGTTGGCCAATGGGAGCAGGACCTGGGCGCCGTCTACGACAGCACCGTGGTGCCGGGCCTGCAGTTCGACGGTGCGTCGCTGCGCGTGGTGCGGCGCACCGAGGGCGGCGTGCAGCTGGTGGTGTGGGCGCTGCGTGATGGCCGCTGGCAGCGCTGGCCCGGCCCGGTGCTGCGCCGCAGCGCCGCGCTGCGCGAGGCCTGGCTGGCCAGCCAGCAACTGCAGGGGCAGGAACCTGGTCAGTTGCAGCTGCTCGACGCCGTGGTCGGCTGGCAGCTGTATTTCTGGCGCGGCCAAGGCTGGAGCAATGCCCAGTCCAGCGGCGACGAAGTGGCGGTGGCCAGCGCCGACAGCAACCCGCCGGCCCCGCCGCCCGCAGCCCCGGTCGATGGTGCCGGCGCGCCTGCCGCAGGCGCCAGCGCCCCCGTCAGCGCAGTGACCGTGCGCAACCGCAGCCTGCTGCCCACCGGCGTGCGCCTGCAGCTGGACTTGCCCGAGGGCCGCATCACGCGAGACGTGCTGCTGCCACCCACCCCATGAGGCGCGGCCAGCGCCTGCCGCGCGGCGCCGCCCTGCTGGTGGCGCTGGTGCTGCTCAGCGTGGTGGCCACGCTGGCCGCCGGCATGGTGTGGCAGCAGTGGCGCGCGGTGCAGGTGGAGACTGCTGAGCGCAGCCGCAGCCAGAGCAGCTGGATGCTGCTGGGCGCACTGGACTGGGCGCGGCTGATCCTGCGCGAGGACGCACGCTCGGGCAAGGCCACCAGCCTGAACGAGCCCTGGGCCACGCCGCTGGCCGAGGCCCAGCTGTCCAGCTTCCTGGCTGCCGACCGCGAGAACACTGCCGACAGCGGGCCCGAGGCCTTCCTGGCCGGCAGCATCACCGACGCCCAGGCCCGCTACAACCTGCGCAACCTCATCATCGACGGCAAGGTCGACGCCCAGCAGCTGGCCGTGCTGCAGCGGCTGTGCGACAGCGTCGGCCTGGGGCCCGACACCGCCAGCACGCTGGCCGATGGGCTGCTGTCGGCCCAGCTGGCCAGCGACAAGGACGCACCGCTGCCGCCCCAGCAACTGGCTGACCTGGTGTGGCTGGGCGTGGACGGCGCCGCGCTGGACCGGCTGGCCAGCGTGGCGGTGCTGCTGCCGGTGGCCACGCCGGTGAACCTGAACACCGCCTCGCGCGAAGTGCTGGCCGCCGTGGTCCCCGGCCTGGACCTGGGCAGCGCCGACCGGCTGGTGCAATCCCGCGTGCGCACGCCGCTGCGCAGCCTGGCCGATGCGGTGGCCATCGTGGGCGCGGGCCCAAAGCTGCAGGAACGCGACGTGGACATCAAATCCGCCTATTTCGAGGTGCGCGGCCAGCTGCGGCTGGAAAACCGCGTGCTGGAAAGCCGCAGCCTGGTCGAGCGGCGCAGCGGCCTGCAGGTGCTGGCCATCCAGCGCCAGCAGCAGGCCAGCCTGGTGCCGGCCGCACAGTGAGACAGGCCCGGCTGCCCGGCTGCACCGGCAGCACCGGCCCAACGGTGCAATGGTCCAACGGTCCAACGGTCCAACGGCTGAAACGCTGAACGGCAGCGGGGCAGAACGGCAGCGGGGCCGAGGCCCTGGCCCGACGGCCCGACGGCCCGTGTCGGCGGCATGGCCCCAGTTCGCCGGATCATGCTTGACATCGCTGCCCCACAATGCTGCGGACGCAGACGCAGACGCATGCGCCTGTCCGCCCATGCCCGCTTGACATCCGATCCATCGACCTTGCCACCCGCGCCGATGTTCCCATGACGCTGCTCGTGATCCT
>JBBRJU010000231.1:0-5096 GCA_038218895.1 Burkholderiales bacterium | reverse complement strand
TCGTTGAGCAAGCTGCCGCTGCCGCCCAGCGTACCGCCCGCCAACAGCAGCTGGTTGCCGCTGCCCACGGCAAACGAGTGGCTGAATTCCAGCGCCTTGCCGGCAGGCAGCGCCGTGGTGCTGTCCAGCTGGAAGGCGCCTGCCCCCAGCGTGGCGCCGGCATTGGTGAAGCGCAGCGTGCCGGAGGTCCAGTTGAATTGACCGGCACCCTGCACGGACGCATCGTGGACTTGCAGCGTGCCGCCGTTCAGGTCGAGCACGCCGACGTTGCCAATCACCAGTGAACCGACCGCCGCCGTGGCGCCTGCCTCGATCAACAGCGAGGCGATGCGCGTGCCAGACCTGCCGATGTCGAGCGTGCCGGCATTGATCCATGCAGACCCAGGGCCCGCAATCGTCACCCTGCCCACATGGATGGCGCTTGTGCCAACGCCGCCGTTGCCCAGCGACGCCGAGCTGCTGGTGACTTGGCCGCCATCCGCGATCCCCATAGCGGCCTGCGCGTTGAAGCCCAGCGCCAGATGGCCCGCGATGGCCCAGCGAGCGTTGGCACCAGTGACGCCGACGATGGCACGCCCGGCCTTGCCAACCGTCGTGTCCCCGCTGCTGACGAAGCCACCGTCGTGGACCTCGAGCCTGCCCTCACCGATGCTGGAATCGATGTTGAGGGCGCCGCCGACGAGCCAGCGCGCGTTGGCACCTGTCACGCTGACACGCCCGGCAGTGCCCCCAATCTTCGCCAATCGGCTGCTGACCAGTGCCCCGTCCGAAATCGACAGGGTGCCCCGGCCTTGGGCGCCCACATCAACTGTCTCGGCAACGATCCACTCTGAATTGGCACCCGTGACCGAGGCCGTACCGCGGCCCTGCGGCTGCTGGCCCAGCGTGCCGTAGGTGCTGGTGACACGGCCACCGCTGTCAATGGCCAGCCTGCCGCCGCCATTGCCGCCCACCTGCAGGTTGCCGGCGTCCGCCAAAAGCGAATTCACGCCCGTCACGGTGACGGTTCCATCGCTGCTGCTGGACCCTTCACCAATGGCGCCCTGTCGGCTGTTCACCGTGCTGCCAGAGGTGATGTTGAGCGTGGACTGCCCCGCCGTGCCGACCACGAAACTGCTGTCTGTGAGCGTGGTCTGGTTGGCCAGCGTCAGCGTGGTCAGGTGGGCCAGGTTCAGGTGGCCATTGACCAGCAGGCCGTGGCTGCCGCCGTCCCAGAGCATGGGCGACCCGCTTCGGCTGGCGTCGATGCCCATGTTGATGGTCTGCAGGTTGGCACTCTGGTTGGTGAGCAGGTTCGTGAGCGTGAACCGGGTCTCCACAGCGGGCACCAGGCCGTTCAGCGTGAACGTACCCGCACCCGCCGCAAACGACAGGCTCGCCAACGACAGGCCGACGAGGTTGTTGTAGTTCACCAAGCCTGCGTGGCCGGCAAAGACCAGCGCGTCGCCACCCTGGGGCACCGCGCCACCGTCCCAATTGGACAACCCAAAGAACCGAGCACTCCAAAACGGGCTCCCGAACCCGCCGTTCCAGGTGAGGGTTTCCGCCGCCGCAGGCTGGCCCAGCAGGCCCGCGCCAAGCGCCAGGGCCAGGGCCACGCACAGGCGGCGCGGGGTGTGCGCCATGGCAGCGCGTGGGCAGGCCTGCGTCGCCTTGCGGCTGCGGTGGTGGACGCGGTGGTGGTGGTGGTTGCGCTGGCCTTCGGGGCTGGGGTAGGCGCGGCACAGTGTGGGCTCGGGAAGCGGCATGGGATTTCCGGTTTGAATGCGCGCTGCAAACGCTGCGCTTCAAGATGGCAATCGCAGATCCGGTCCCAAGCCCGCCAAATCTCCCGCCACATTTGCCCAATTGGGGCGTCCCACCCCACGACCCGGGGGTGGCCACCGCCCGGGGCTTCCCTTACCAGGGTGCCCGCCCGATCCCCATCACCCGCCGGTACCAGGCGTGGAAGTGCTGCATGCCGTCTTCCATCGGGCTCTGGTACGGGCCGGCTTCGTCGTCGCCGCGTTCCATCAGCGCACGCCGGCCGGCGTCCATGCGCAGCGCGATTTCATCGTCTTCGACGCAGGTTTCCATGTAGGCCGCCTGCTCGGCTTCGATGAACTCGCGCTCGAAGGCGGCGATCTCTTCGGGGTAATAGAACTCGACCATGTTGACGGTCTTCTGCGGGCCCTTGGGGTAGAGCGTGCTGACCACCAGCACATGCGGGTACCACTCGACCATGATGTTCGGGTAATAGGTCAGCCAGATCGCGCCCTGCTTGGGCGGCTGGCCGTTGCCCAAGGCCAGCACCGCCTCATGCCAGCGCTTGTAGGCCGGTGAGCCCGCCTGGCGCAGTGAATCATTGATGCCCACTGTCTGCACCGAGTGGTGCGGGCTGAATTCCCACCGCAGGTCATCACAGGTGACAAAACGGCCCAGGCCGGGGTGGAACGGGCCGACGTGGTAGTCCTCCAGATACACCTCGAGGAAGGTCTTCCAGTTGTAGTGGCACTCATGCACATG
The DNA here is from genome assembly GCA_038218895.1 of Burkholderiales bacterium. Taxonomy (GTDB): domain Bacteria; phylum Pseudomonadota; class Gammaproteobacteria; order Burkholderiales; family Burkholderiaceae_C; genus Pseudaquabacterium. The sequence goes on along the minus strand of JBBRJU010000231.1, from coordinate 2,591 downwards.
CACCTTGTCGAGCACGTAGCCGGTGAAGTCCAGGTCGGCCTTGGGCCCCACCTGGCCCAGCTCGGTGGCGATGTCGCGGCCGTTGTCCTCGAACACCATGCCGTTCCAGCTGCGCGTCTTGTAGCGCTGCAGGTTCAGGCACGGGTCTTGCTTGAACAGCGGAGCGCCCAGCAACGTGCCCTTCAGGCTGTAGGTCCAGCGGTGCAGCGGGCAGACGATGTTGCCGCCGCTGTGGCCAGGTGCGTTGTGGCCGGTGTTGCCGCGCCCGCGCAGCATCAGCGCCTGGCGGTGGCGGCACACATTGCTGAGCAGTTCCACCCCGTTGGCGGTGCGCACCAGGGCGCGGCCTTCGCCTTCCTGCGGCAGGGCGTGGTAGTCACCCACCTCGGGCACGGCAAGTGCATGCCCCAGATAGCGGGGCCCGTGCTGGAAGATCAGCTCGAGCTCGCGCTTGAACAGTTCGTCCGAAAAATACGTGGTGACAGACAGTTGCGACTGCGCAGACCGCTCATCGAGACCGTGCTTGCCTGCAAGAACGCCACCGGGCGGTGTTGCTGCAGGCCCCCGAGGAGGATGCGCAAGGTGGTCAAGCAACATTTGCGCACGCGCTTCGCGTTTGGTGCTCAGGTCCGACATGATCCCCGGAATCTCCAGCGTGGATGTCAAGGCCCCCCACCCGGTGGCCGCGCAGGTGGGCATGGTCAATGCTGATGAAAACGGCCACCCCTCAGGGGCAGCCGCTGCCTCAATTGTAGCCGGCGCTGCCGGCCGCGCGAAGACGCGGCCGTGCAGCCACTGGCCGTGTCTAAAATCGGTCTCCATCCAAGAAGTGCGCCCATTGCCCGGCCACCTGTCCATGAGCCCTGCCGCGCCGCCCGCCGACGATCCCAGTACACCCCGCTACGAGGATGCCCTGGCCGAGCTGGAACGGCTTGTCAGCGCAATGGAGGGCAGCCGGCTGCCGCTGGATGCTCTGCTTGACAATTACCGTCGGGGCGCCCAGCTGCTCGACTTGTGCCGCGCCCGCCTGCAGGCGGTCGAGCAGCAGGTCAAGGTGCTGGAAGACGGCCAGCTGAAGGATTGGGTGGCCGAATGAGCCAGTCCACCTTCGACGCCTGGGTGCAGTACGAGCTGCAGCGCGTGGAGGCGGCGCTGTCGCGCTGGGTACCGGCCGACGCGCCCGCCGGCCTGGGCCTGGCAATGCAGTATGGCGTGCTCGACGGCGGCAAGCGCCTGCGGCCCTTGTTGGTGCGCGCGGCCTGCGAGGCGGTGGTGGGTGATCTGCAGGCCGCCCTGCGCGCTGCGGTTGCGGTCGAGCTGATCCACGCCTATTCGCTGGTGCATGACGACATGCCCTGCATGGACAACGACGTGTTGCGCCGGGACAAGCCCGCAGTGCATGTGCAGTACGGCGAAGCTGCGGCCATGCTGGCCGGCGACGCGATGCAGGCGCTGGCCTTCGAGGTGCTGACGCCCGACGACAGCGACCACGCGCCGATGCCCGCGCTGTTGCAGGCGCGGCTTTGCAGCCTGCTGGCCCGCGCCGCCGGCCATGCCGGCATGGCCGGTGGCCAGGCCATCGACCTGGCGTCGATCGGCAAGCCCTTGTCCGAGGCATCGCTGCGCGACATGCACCGCCGCAAGACCGGCGCCCTGCTGCAGGCCAGCGTGCTGATGGGCGCGGCCACCGGCCCCTGCAGCCCGGCGGCGCAGCAGGCGCTGTCGGACTACGGCGCCGCGCTGGGCCTGGCTTTCCAGGTGGTCGACGACATCCTCGATGTCACCCAGTCATCGGCCACGCTCGGCAAGAGCGCCGGCAAGGACCTGAACGCCAACAAGCCCACCTACGTCACCGTGCTGGGCCTCGACGAGGCCCGCCGCCAGGCCCAGGCGCTGCACCAGCAGGCGCTGACAGCGCTGGCGCGCAGCGGCCTGGCCGATGCGCAACACCTGCGTCTGCTGGCCGACATGGTTGTCGACCGGCACAGCTGAACAAGGCCCCCCGCATGCCCCACTCTCTGTTGAACACCCTGAACGAGCCGGCTGACCTGCGCCGCCTGTCGCGCGGCGAGCTGGACCGGTTGGCCAACGAGCTGCGTGATTTCCTGATCAACACCGTCAGCAAGACCGGTGGCCATCTGTCGTCCAACCTGGGCACGGTGGAGCTCACCATCGCGCTGCACTATGTGTTCAACACACCCTGGGACCGCATCGTCTGGGATGTGGGCCACCAGACCTACCCGCACAAGATCCTGACCGGCCGGCGCGAGCAGATGGGCACGCTCAAGCAGCTGCACGGCATCAGCGGGTTCCCGCGCCGTGCCGAGAGCGAGTACGACACCTTCGGCACCGGGCATTCGTCGACCAGCATCTCGGCTGCGCTGGGCATGGCCCATGCCGCCAAGGTGAAGGGTGAACACCGCCGTGCGGTGGCGGTGATCGGCGACGGCGCGCTCACCGGCGGCATGGCCTTCGAGGCGCTCAACCATGCCGGTGCGCCGCATGGCGTGGGCCCGGCCGACCTGCTGGTGATCCTCAACGACAACGACATGTCGATCAGCCCGCCGGTGGGTGCGCTCAACAAGCACCTG
>JBBRJU010000230.1:0-5098 GCA_038218895.1 Burkholderiales bacterium | reverse complement strand
GCCCGGTGATCACCAGCAACCACAAGGTGGCGCCGCCGTCGCGGGTGGACATGAAGAGCAACATGGAGGAGCTGATCCACCATTTCAAGCTCTTCACTGAAGGCTTCCATGTGCCTGAAGGCGAGGCCTACGCCGCTGTCGAGCACCCCAAGGGCGAGTTCGGCATCTACCTGGTCAGCGACGGCGCCAACAAGCCTTACCGCCTGAAGATACGCGCACCGGGCTTTGCCCACCTGTCGGCCCTGGACGAGATGGCGCGCGGCCACATGATTGCCGATGCGGTGGCCATCATCGGCACCATGGACATCGTTTTCGGCGAGATCGACCGATGAGCAGCACTGCAACATCCAACGCCGACACCGGCCAGCAAGATCACCCGCTGAGTGACGCGGCCTATGCCCGCTTCGCCAGCGAAGTCGCCAAGTACCCGGCCGACCAGAAGCAGAGCGCAGTGATGGCCTGCCTGGCGATTGCCCAGCAGGAGCGGGGCTGGGTGTCGGCTGAAAGCGAAGCGGCGATTGCCGCCTACCTGGGCATGGCGCCGATCGCCGTGCACGAGGTGACAACCTTCTACAACATGTACAACCAGCAGCCGGTGGGGCAGTTCAAGCTCAACGTCTGCACCAACCTGCCATGCCAGTTGCGCAGCGGCCAGGCAGCGCTTGAATACCTGTGCGCCAAGCTCGGCATCGAGCCCGGCGCCACCACGGCCGACGGCCTGTTCACCGTGCAGCCCTGTGAATGCCTGGGCGCCTGCGCCGACGCACCCGTGCTGCTGGTCAATGACCGCCAGATGGTCAGCTTGATGAGCAACGACCGCCTCGACGACCTGGTCGACACGCTGAAGGCGCAAGCCCAATGAGCACTTCCCGAATGCGCGCCACGCTCGACTTGTCGAAGTTCCAGGCCAGCGGCCTGGAGACCTGCTTTCATGGTCGCCACATCACCCCGCAGATCTACGCCGGCCTGCATGGCGGCAACTGGCGCCTGAAGGACTATGAAGCGCGTGGCGGCTACCAGGCGTTGCGCAAGATCCTGACGGCCAATGCCGAAGGCGCCGCCGGCATGACGCCTGACCAGGTGGTGGCCGAGGTCAAGGCCAGCGGCTTGCGCGGCCGCGGTGGTGCGGGCTTTCCCACCGGCTTGAAGTGGAGCTTCATGCCGCGCGCGCTGCCGGTGCAGAAGTACCTGGTGTGCAACAGCGACGAGGGTGAACCGGGCACCTGCAAGGACCGGGACATCCTGGTCTACAACCCGCACATCGTCATCGAGGGCATGCTCATCGCGGCCTACGCGATGGGCATCTCGGTAGGCTACAACTACATCCATGGCGAGATCTTCGAGGCCTATGACCGGTTCGAAGAAGCGCTGGACGAAGCCCGCGCTGCCGGTTATCTGGGCGACAAGATCCTGGGCAGCGGCCACAGCTTTCAGCTGCATGCCTTCCACGGCTTTGGCGCCTACATCTGCGGTGAAGAAACTGCCCTGCTCGAAAGCCTGGAAGGCAAGAAGGGCCAGCCGCGCTTCAAGCCGCCGTTCCCGGCCAGCTACGGCCTGTACGGCAAGCCCACCACGATCAACAACACCGAAACCTTTGCGGCGGTGCCCTGGATCATCCGCAACAGCGGCCAGGCCTATCTGGAATGCGGCAAGCCGAACAACGGTGGTACCAAGATCTTCTCGATGGTGGGCGACGTGGAGCGGCCCGGCAACTACGAGATCCCGCTGGGCACGCCGTTCGCCAAGATCCTGGAGCTGGCCGGCGGCGTGAAGGGTGGCAGGAGGCTCAAGGCGGTGATTCCGGGTGGATCGTCCGCACCGGTGCTGCCGGCAGCCACGATGATGGACTGCAGCATGGACTACGACAGCATCGCCAAGGCCGGCTCGATGCTGGGCTCGGGTGCGGTGATCGTGATGGACGAGACCCGCTGCATGGTCAAGAGCCTGCTGCGCCTGAGCTACTTCTACAGCCATGAAAGCTGTGGTCAGTGCACGCCCTGCCGTGAAGGCACGGGCTGGCTGTGGCGCCTGGTGAACCGGCTGGAACATGGCCAGGGCAAGGCCGAGGATCTGGCCCTGCTCGACAGCGTGGCCGAGAGCATCATGGGCCGCACCATCTGCGCGTTGGGTGATGCAGCGGCCATGCCGGTGCGCGGCATGCTCAAGCATTTCCGCGACGAGTTTGCCCACCACGTCGACCACAAGACCTGCATGGTCCCCCAATATGTTTGATCGGCGCAGCCGCGCAACGACATGATCGAAATCGAACTCGACGGCAACAAGGTCAGCGTTGCCGAAGGCAGCATGGTGATGCATGCGGCCGACGTGGCGGGCATCACCATCCCGCACTTCTGCTACCACAAGAAGCTCAGCATCGCGGCCAATTGCCGCATGTGCCTGGTCGACATCGAGCGCGCGCCCAAGCCGATGCCGGCCTGCGCCACGCCGGTCACCCAGGGCATGGTGGTGCGCACCAAGAGCGAGAAGGCCATCAAGGCGCAGAAGTCGGTGATGGAGTTCCTGCTGATCAACCACCCGCTGGATTGCCCGATCTGCGACCAGGGCGGTGAATGCCAGCTGCAGGATCTGGCCGTGGGCTACGGCAGCAGCAGCAGCCGCTACGACGAAGAAAAGCGCGTCGTCTTCCACAAGAACGTCGGCCCGCTGGTGTCGATGCAGGAGATGAGCCGCTGCATCCACTGCACCCGCTGCGTGCGCTTCGGGCAAGAAATGGCCGGCGTGATGGAGCTGGGCATGCAGCACCGCGGCGAGCACAGCGAGATCTCCACCTTCCAGGGCCGCACCATCGACAGCGAGCTGTCGGGCAACATGATCGACATCTGCCCGGTCGGTGCGCTGACGAGCAAGCCGTTCCGCTACAGCGCCCGCACCTGGGAGCTGTCGCGCCGCAAGAGCGTGAGTCCGCATGACAGCACCGGCACCAATCTGATCGTGCAGGTCAAGGGCAACCAGGTGCTGCGCGTGGTGCCGCTTGAAAACGACGCCGTCAACGAATGCTGGATCGCCGATCGCGACCGCTTCAGCTACGAGGCGCTGAACAGCGCGCGCCGGCTGAAGACGCCGATGGTCAAGCAGGGCGGCCAATGGGTGGCGGTCGACTGGAACACGGCACTCGATTTCGTGGCTGACGGCCTCAAGCGCATCAAGGCCGAGCATGGCGTGGTGGGCATCGGCGCCGTGGGCAGTGCCCACCGCACGGTCGAAGAGCTGCACCTGCTGGCCAAGCTGGTGCGCGGCCTGGGCAGCGAGAGCATCGACACCCGCACCCGCCATGCCGATTTCAGCAATACCGCTGCCGCTGGCAAGGCGCTGTGGCTGGGCACCTCGGTCGCCGCGCTGTCGCAGCTGGACCGTGCATTTGTCATCGGCTCGTTCCTGCGCAAGGACCACCCGCTGTTTGCGTTGCGCATCCGCCAGGCGGTGCGCAAAGGCGGGGCGCTGCTCAGTCTGCATGCGGTGCAGGACGATTGGGCCATGCCGGTGGCCACCAGCATCACGGCGGCGCCGTCGGGCTGGGCCCAGGCGCTGGCCGACGTGGCGGCGTGCATCGCCACTACCAAGGGCGTGCAGGCGCCGGCTGCAGCCGCAGCCAATGCCGCCCCGGAGGCCGCAACCGCAGCCCAGGCCATCGCCCAGGCCCTGCTGTCGGGTGAGCGAAAGGCGGTTCTGCTGGGCAACGCTGCCGCACAACACCCGCAAGCCGCCACCTTGCTGGCCCTGGCCAGCTGGATTGCGACGCAGACCGGCGCCAGCGTGGGCTACCTGGGCGAGGCCGCCAACAGTGTCGGCGCGCAACTGGTCCAGGCCCTGCCGGGTGCGGGCGGCCGCAACGCCGGCCAGATGCTCGGCCAGCCGATGAAGGCGCTGCTGCTGCTGGACGTCGAGCCCCCGCAGGACGCGGCCGACGCTGCGGCGGCACAGGCCGCACTGGCCGGCTCGGGCCTGGTGGTGGCGCTCACGTCCTTCCAGGACGCTGCCGTGCCCCATGCCGACGTGCTGTTGCCGATCGCCCCGTTCACCGAGACTGCCGGCAGCTTCGTCAATGCCGAAGGCCGGCTGCAGAGCTTCACCGGCGTGGTCAAGCCCGCTGGTGACGCGCGCCCGGCCTGGAAGGTGCTGCGTGTGCTGGGCAACCTGCTGGGTTTGGCGGGCTTCCAACACGAGACCGCCGACGAGGTGCTGGCCGAAGCGCTGGGCGATGCCACCCAGCTGGCCAACCGGCTGGACAACGCCACCAGTGCAGCCACTGCGCTGCCCGACGCAGCCGGTGCCGCCGCTGGCCTGCAGCGCCTGGCCGATGTACCGATCTACGCCACCGACGCCCTGGTGCGCCGTGCGCCTGCGCTGCAGCTGACCGCCGACGCCAAGCTGGCCGCGCAGGCCAGCCTGCCCGCTGCGCTGTGGCAGCAATTGGGCCTGGCCGCCGGTGACCGGGTGCGGGTGTCGCAGGGCGGTGCCACGGCTGAACTACTGGCCCGGCTGGACGCCAGCCTGGCGGCCAACGTGGTGCGTGTGCCCGCCGGCCTGGCCGAGACGGCCATGCTGGGCGCCATGTTCGGTGCCATCACCGTCGAGAAGGCCTGAGCAGCATGGTCGACCAGTTCAACCAATTCGGTGGCTCGCTGTTTGGCGGCCCGGTCTGGCCGTATCTGTGGCTGGTCATCTGGAGCCTGATCAAGATCATCGCGCTGGTGGCGCCGCTGATGGTCTGCGTGGCCTACCTCACGCTGTGGGAGCGCAAGGGCATCGCCTTCACCCAGGTGCGCCCTGGCCCCAACCGCGTCGGCCCCTATGGCCTGCTGACCCCGATTGCCGATGCGGTGAAACTGATCTTCAAGGAGATCATCCGGCCGACCGCCGCGTCCAAGGGCCTGTTCTTCCTGGGGCCGGTGATGACGATCATGCCGGCGCTCGCGGCGTGGGCCGTCATCCCCTTCGGCCCCGAAGTCGTTCTCGCCGACGTCAATGCCGGGCTGCTGTTTCTGATGGCGATCACGTCGCTCGAGGTCTACGGCGTCATCATCGCGGGCTGGGCCAGCAACTCGAAATACGCCTTCCTCGGCGCGCTGTGGGCTTC
>JBBRJU010000229.1:0-5110 GCA_038218895.1 Burkholderiales bacterium | reverse complement strand
ATCGGGATCACCTCCACCGGCAGCGGGAAGTGGCCCAGCACCTGCACCAGCTTGCTCTGGTCGGCAATGCAGACGACGCGCTCGGCCAGGTCGGCGACGATCTTCTCGAGCGTCAGCGCCGCGCCGCCGCCCTTGACCATGTGGCCACGGTGGTCGATCTCGTCGGCGCCGTCGATGTAGACCGGGATCCGCTCGACCAGGTTGGCATCGAGCACCGCGATGCCATGGGCCTGCAGCCGCTGGGTGCTGGCCAGCGAGCTGCTGACGGCACCAGCGATGCGGTCCTTCATCGTGGCGAGGGCGCCGATGAAGCAGTTGACGGTGGAGCCGGTGCCCACGCCCACCACGCTGCCAGGCACCACCACATCCAGCGCGGCGCGGCCGACGAGGGCCTTCATTTCATCCTGGTTCATGGCGCAGGTCGGTGGCGGCGGGGCCCTCTGGAACAATGCGAGATTATGGCTTTGATCCCCTATGCACTGACCCGCCCCTTTCTGTTCGGGCTCGACCCCGAGCGTGCCCACGAGCTGACGCTGGAGTCCATCGCCACGCTGCAGAACACCCCGCTGCAATGCCTGTGGCAGCAACCCCGCGTGGCCGACCCGGTGACGGTGGCGGGGTTGAAGTTCCCCAACCGCATCGGCCTGGCAGCGGGGCTGGACAAGAACGGCCGCTGCATCGACGGCCTGGGCGCGATGGGATTCGGCTTCATCGAAGTGGGCACGGTCACGCCCAAGGGCCAGCGGGGCAATCCCAAGCCACGCATGTTCCGCCTGCCGGCCCAGGACGCACTGATCAACCGCCTGGGCTTCAACAACGATGGCCTGGCCGCCTTTCTGGCCAACGTGCAGCGGGCGCGCAGCTTCCGCGCAGCGGGTGGCATCCTGGGGCTGAACATCGGCAAGAACGCCGCCACGCCGATCGAGGACGCGGCCAGCGACTACCTCACCTGCCTGAACGGCGTGTACCCGCATGCCGACTACGTGGCGGTGAACATCAGCAGCCCCAACACCAAGAACCTGCGGGCCTTGCAGAGCGACGCCGCGCTGGACGCGCTGCTAGGCGCGCTGCAGCAGCAGCGGCAGAAGCTGGCCGCTCAACATGCGCGCCAGGTGCCGATGTTCGTCAAGATCGCGCCCGACCTGGACGAAGCGCAGGTCGGCGTGATCGCCGCCACCTTGCGCAACAACGGCATCGACGGCGTGATCGCCACCAACACCACCATCAGCCGCGCGGCGGTGGCCGGTCTGCTGCATGCCGACGAGGCCGGCGGCCTGAGCGGGCGGCCGGTGTTTGGCGCCAGCAACCGGGTGATCACGCAATTGCGCGCGGCGCTGGGCGCGCTCTACCCCATCATCGGCGTGGGTGGCGTACTGGGCGGCCGCGATGCGCAGGCCAAGATCGCCGCCGGCGCTGACCTGGTGCAGATCTACACCGGGCTGATCTACAAAGGGCCCGAACTGGTGGCCGATTGCGCACGCGCGCTGGCCAGGCGCTGAGCCCGGCCAGCGTGGCGATCAGTACAGCAGCGCGACGCCCGTCTTCTGCTGCAGTTCTTCAGCACTGACACCGGGCGCCATCTCCACCACCTTCAGCCCGGCGGGTGTCACGTCCAGCACCGCCAGGTCGGTGATGATGCGGTTGACCACGCCCAGGCCGGTCAGCGGCAGGTTGCATTCGGGCAGGATCTTCAGGTCGATGCTGCCGTCTTTCTTCTTGGCCACGTGCTCCATCAGCACCAGCACCCGGGCCACGCCGGCCACCAGGTCCATCGCGCCGCCCATGCCCTTGACCATCTTGCCGGGGATCATCCAGTTGGCCAGGTCGCCCTTGGCGCTGACCTGCATCGCACCCAGGATGCTCAGGTTGATCTTGCCGCCGCGGATCATCGCAAAGCTGTCGTGGCTGCCGAAGATGCTGCTGCCGGGGATGGTGGTCACGGTCTGCTTGCCGGCGTTGATCAGGTCGGCATCGACCGCGCTTTCGTCGGGAAAGGCACCGATGCCCAGCATGCCGTTTTCGCTCTGCAGCCACACCTCGATGTCGGGCGAGACAAAGTTGGCGACGAGTGTGGGCAGGCCGATGCCGAGGTTGACGTAGAAGCCGTCCTGCAGTTCCCGGGCCGCACGTGCGGCCATCTGATCGTGGGTCCAGGCCATGTCAAGCCTCCTGATGGGCCGCCCGGAAGGCGGTTTGCGCCCCCTTGGGGGGCAATGAACGAAGTGAGCGAAGTGGATGCAATGCGCGTGCAGGAATCATTTCAGACGCCCTTGGGGTTCTGCTTGGTGGTGCGCTTTTCGATGCGCTTTTCCGGGTGGGCATTCAGCACCAGCCGGCTCACGTAGATGCCGGGCAGGTGGATGGCGTCCGGGTCCAGACTGCCGGTCTCGACGATCTCTTCGACTTCGACCACGCTGATCTTGCCGGCCATGATCACCGCCGGGTTGAAGTTGCGCGCGGTGCGGCGGAACACCAGGTTGCCGCTCTTGTCGGCCTTCCAAGCCTTGCCCAAGGCGACGTCGGGCACCAGGCTGCGCTCCATCACATAGGTGTGGCCATCGAACTCCCGCAGTTCCTTGCCCTCGGCCACCAGCGTGCCCACGCCAGTGCGGGTGAAGAACGCCGGGATGCCCGCGCCGCCGGCACGCAGCTTTTCGGCCAGCGTGCCCTGGGGGGTGAATTCCAGCAGCAACTCGCCGGCCAGATACTGGCGCTCGAACTCCTTGTTTTCACCCACATAGCTGCTGACCATCTTGCTGATCTGGCGTGTCTCCAGCAGCTTGCCCAGGCCGAAACCGTCGACCCCGGCGTTGTTGCTGATGACGGTGAAGTTCTTCTTGCCGGTGTCGCGCAGCGCGTCGATCAGCGCTTCAGGGATGCCGCACAGGCCAAAGCCGCCGACGGCCAGCAGCTGGGCGTCGGCGACGATGCCGTCCAGCGCCGCTGCAGCGCTGGGATAGATCTTGTTCATCGGGGGAGCCCTTCGCGGGAGGTGTGAGGGTAGAACGCAGTGCGCCGCAGAGCGTACTACTGACAGCGCCGTACAGGGCTTACGTAAAATCGCTTACTGGACCGCACCGCACCGCACCGCACCGCACCGCACCGCACCGCACCGCACCGCACCGCACCGCACCGCACCGCACCGCACCGCACCGCACCGCACCGCACCGCACCGCACCGCACCGCACCCCATCCCATCCCATCCTGAAGCACCCCGATGCCGGCCACCCCGCTGCTCGACCTGCCCGCCCTGCAGACCATGCTGACCGAACTGGTGGCGCCCTGGGTCACCCAGCTGCACCTGCGGGTGCTGGAAGCCCGCCCTGGCGAAGTGGTGCTGGCTCTGCCGATCGTGCCGCTGCAGGTGCATGGGGGCGGCGTGCTGTGCGGCCAGGCGATGATGTCGGCCGCCGACACCGCAATGATCCTGGCGATCGCCACCCAGCTGGGCGGCTTCCAGCCGATGACCACCGTGCAGCTGCAGACCAGCTTCCTGCGCCCGATCCCCGGCAGCCGCACCGATGCAGCCGGTGAGGCCCGGGTGGTGGGCCGGGTGCTGCGCCTGGGCAGGAACCTGGTGTTCGGCGAGATCGAGGTGCTGGAGCCCGGCGGCAAGCTGGCGGCGCACGCCACCACCACCTACGCGCTGCTGTGACGCTGCCGGCCGCGCCGTTGCTGGACTACCGCACCGCCTTCGACCTGGCGCCGATCGGCCTGGTGCTCAGCCGCCAGCGGCAGATCGTCGACTGCAACCAGCAGCTGCTGGCGATGTTCGGCGCGCAGCGCAGCCAGCTGGTCGGCTGCAGCTTCGAGGTGCTGTACCCCACGGCCGCCGAATTCGAGCGCACCGGTGCGCGCATCGTGGTCAGCCTGGACACCCAAGGCTGGTACGCCGACGACCGGGTGATGAAGCGTGTGGCGGGCCCGCACAGCGGCGCGCTGTTCTGGTGCCATGTGAGCGGCCGCGCGCTGGACCCGATGCAGCCGCATGCCGCCGGCATCTGGGCGTTTGAAGACCTGTCGGCCAAGCGCAAGCTGAAGGTGGACTTCACCGCCCGCGAGCGCGAGATCGCCGCGCTGCTGATCGACGGCCTCACCAGCAAGCTGATCGGCAAACGCCTGGCCATCAGCCCGCGCACGGTGGATGTATACCGGGCGCGGCTGATGCGCAAACTGGGCGCGGCCACTACGCCGGAGCTGGTGAACAAGCTGTTGGCAGGCTGAGCGAGCGTTCATGGCCAGACGGCAGAGTGCGCCTTGGGGCTCTGAGCTGCCGTTGGTTGCTGGTTGCTTTGTTGCTGGTTGCTGGTTGTTGCAGGTTATTGGCGCGTCTTGCTGTTGCTTCGCCGATTTGCTGCAGCGCGCCGGGTCTCGCCCCCGGCGGGCGACCAACTTTCTGCTGCGCCAGAAAGTTGGACAAAGAGGCGTTTTTTTTAAACTTTCCGATGCCAGCGCAACGCTTGGTGGCATCGAGGCGGGCGACTCGCCTGTTCGGCTCGCACATCGCCAGCCGGACGCAGCACGGCCATTCCACGGCCGTGCCCCCCCCCCGGTCAGGGCTGTGATGTCAAAACCACGGCAGGGCACGGTCGGTACATGCGGCGACCGTGCAGAACCGCAGACATCGAAGCAGTCGACGACCTGCATGCGGATACCGAGCGTGACGACAGGTCTGCTGAGCGGAACCACTGCTGAAGCGACTGCGGTCGCCAGGGGCAAGGTGTTCGCGCCGGACAGGGGCGGCGCGGCGCCTGGGCCTGATCAAGCACGCGGTGCCGTACGCCAAGTTCGAAACGCGTTTCTTTGGTGACTTTCTTGTCGCGACAAGAAAGTGACCCGCCAGCCGGGGCGGGACCCGGCGCGGTGCAGCGCACCGGCGAAGCACCAGCAACCCGCGCCCGCCACCAACGACAACTCCGAGCCCAGAGCCGACAACCCGGCACTTGGTCAGAACTTGTTCGGCCCCATATAGCCGAACAAGAAGCCGGCCACCTTGCGCATCTGGATCTCTTCTGAGCCCTCGGTGATGCGGTAGCGGCGGTGGTGGCGGTAGATGTGCTCGAAGGGCTTGTGGCGGCTGTAGCCGATGCCGCCGTGCACCTGCATGGCC
>JBBRJU010000228.1:0-5117 GCA_038218895.1 Burkholderiales bacterium | reverse complement strand
GATTGCGCATGACACCGGCGATTTCGTTCATCCCCTCTGACCCTTGGCAAGCCGGGCCCTGATCCATTCAGGGAGCACACACCGCATCTTGCCGTCCTGGTTGGCGGCGATGCCGTCGCTTCAGGACGTTTTGGGCTTTGCAGCTGCATCCCGCAGCCGCTCCGCAGGCACAGCCAGTCGCCTCGACCCGCCCCACCCTTCCACCGAAGTGCGACCCCCTGCGGCTGCCCGCGTTGAAGCGGCGCCGTGGCTGGGCCTGTTGTGGCCACACGCCACCAGGCGCAGCCTTGCCTTGCTGAAAGCCTGAACCATGAGTTTCGATCTGATCCCCGAATTGGCCACCGAACTGGCCTCCACCGACCTGCCCCAGGCGACCGATGACACCACCGACGCGCCTGCGCCCGCCGGTGCCGAATTTTCGGCCCTGGGCCTGTCATCCGACCTGGTGCGTGCCATCACCCACGCCGGCTACACCACGCCCACCGACGTGCAGGCCCGGGCCGTCCCCTTGGCCATGCGCGGCAAAGATCTGCTGGTGTCCTCGCAAACCGGCAGCGGCAAGACCGCCGCCTTCGTCTGGCCGGCGCTGGAGCGCATCCTGGCCGCCCGCCTCGACCCGGCAAAGCGCCGCGACAAGGGCCGCACCTACGGCCCGCGTGTGCTGGTGCTGGCCCCCACCCGTGAGCTGGCGCAGCAAGTCTCGCGTGCCTGCAGCGTGTACGGCCACGGCGTGTCCGGCCTGCGCGTGGCACATGTGGTCGGCGGCGTGCCCTACCAGGCCCAGATCAAGGCCTTGCGCGGCCCGCTCGACCTGCTGATCGCCACCCCAGGCCGCCTGATGGACCTGATGAACTCGGGCATCGCCATCATGGCCAACGTCGAATTGCTGGTGCTCGACGAAGCCGACCGCATGCTCGACATGGGGTTCATCGACGACATCAAGCTGATCGCCCAGTCGCTGCCGGCCGAGCGCCAGACGATGATGTTCTCGGCCACCTTCGACGGCACCGTGGGCCACCTGGCCAACCAGCTGACGCGCGACGCCCAGCGCATCAGCGTGGACAAGCACACCGACACCCATGCCTCGATCGCGCAGCGCCTGCACTGGGCTGACAGCATGCACCACAAGCACGCGCTGCTGGAACAACTGCTGACCGACAAGGACATGGACCAGTGCGTTGTCTTCACCAGCACCCAGCGAGATGCCGATGAAGTGGCCTACAAGCTGCAGCAGATCGGCCACGCCGTGGCCGCACTGCACGGCGGCATGCCGCAAGGCCGGCGCAACCGCGTGCTGCAAGACTTGCGCAGCCGCCACCTGCGCATCCTGGTGGCCACCGATGTCGCCGCGCGTGGCATCGACGTGCCCACCATCAGCCATGTCATCAACCACGGCCTGCCGATGAAGGCCGAAGACTATGTGCACCGCATCGGCCGCACCGGCCGCGCCGGCCGCAACGGCCTGGCGATCACGCTGGCCGAGCGCCGTGACGTGGGCATGATCCGCCGCATCGAGCGCTTCACCACCCAGCCCATCGCCGTGGCGGTGGTGGCGGGACTGGAGCCGAAGTTCACCGCGCCGACGATGAACGGTCCCGGCTTCGGCGGTGGCAAGCCCGCCTTCGGCCAGCGCCGGCCGGGTGGCTTTGGCGGCCCGCGCAGCGGCGGTGGCGGCTTTGGCGGTTCTGGTGGTCCGGGCGGTTCCGGCGGCGGCTACCAGGGTGACCGCCGCCCGGGTGGCTTCCGTGACGATGCCCGTCCGCAAGGCGGCTTCCGTGATGATGCCCGTCCCCAGGGCGGCGGCTTCCGTCAGGACGGCGCGCCGCAGGGTGGCTTCCGTGACGGCGGCCGGCCGCAGGCCGGTGGATTCCGCGACGGTGGTGCGCCCCAGGGCGGCTTCCGCGACGGTGGCTTCCGCAACGACAGCCGCAGCCACGCTCCGCGCGGTGAAGGCTTTGGTGGCAATGACCGCCCGGCACGCGCTGGCTTCGGCGGCGACCGCCCGCCGGGTGACCGCCCGGCCGGCAAGCCGTTCGGCGCAGCGCGCCGCAAGCCGGACTGACCCCGGCGGCCACTGCAGGCACCAGCCGGCTGGCGCACACGCCCGCCGTGCGGCCTGTGGCGGCGCACCGGTGTCCGCACCGGTGGCCGCACCGGTGGCCGCATCTGTCACCACCAACAGAAGGCGGGCCATGCGCCCGCCTTCTGCGTTGACTGGCGACCATCCATTGCGGCAATTGATGGTGTCTGGCCGCCCAGGTGGCCCATGGCAGATGCCGACGGGTGACGCCCGCTGGCGCCAACTGACTCAGGGCTTGGTCGCTGGCGGCTTGGCTGCAGCGTTCGGCGGCCTGGCGACGGCACCTTCAGCCGCCTGCTGTGCCTGGCGCAGGGCGGTCTCGATGGCCTGCAACTGCTGCAACTGGATCTCGACATTGGAGCGGCGAAACGGCGTCATCGGCAGGATGTCGGCCACCACCTTGTCGCGCGCCAGCCGGTCTGACAGCTGCAGCCCCACCGCCGGGTCGCCCCCCATGGCCAGCACCACCTCGTTGGCGAACAGGTCGGCGCCGCCGATCAGTCCGTCCACCTGCAGGCCGCGCAGCGTCTGGCTTTCCATGGCCGACAGCACCGTGCCCACGCCCGGCACCGCCAGCGCCAGCACCTTGCCCACCAAATAGGCCTGGCCCATGCTGTCAGACGAACGCTGACGCAGGATGCTGCGCTCGCTGGCCAGGAAGTAGGTGCCGAAGGCGGCCAGCCAGCGCCGTTCATCGCGGGTGTGCGCGGCCAGCATGGCATGGCCGGGGATCTTGCTGCGCTGCCCGTCCTGGCGCAGAAAGTTCTGCGGTTCGTCGTCAAAGGCGGTGGCCGTCACCGTGCCGGCACAGCCGGTCTGGGTGGAGACCTTGAGCTGTTGTCCATCGTCGAGGGTGAGCGTCATCGACGTGTCGGCATTCGCTTCCTGGCGCGCCTGGTGCATCACGTCCCAAAAGGCCTGGTCGTCGACCGAGAAGGCCGAGCCACCGCGCAACACCGCGCTGAGCTCGACCTTGTTGCCCGGTGCCGGCAGCGGCCGCTGGTTGACCGCCAGCACCCGTTGGCCCAGGCGCAGCGCCTCTGGCGCGGCTTCATCCAGCCAGGCGATGCGCCAGTGCTCGTCCATGCCGGTGGCCTGGGTGAACAGCTTCTGCGCCTCGGCCGACAAGCCCTTGCGCATGCCGCGCAATGACCACAGCACAAACGGCTCGATCTCGCTGGTGTCGTCGCACAGCGGCTCGGCAGACCAGGCCACATGCAGCGCCGCCTCGCGGAAGGCGATCTCGTGCTGGAACGCCGTCTTGAAACGCTGGCGGTCAAACTCGTCGCTGAACTCGCCGGCCTGCACCGCAGGCAGCGCCAGCATGGCCAGCCCCATTGCCGCGCCCAGGCAGCGCAGCGCTGCGGCGATCGAGGGTGACTGCGCAGACGGCATGGGCCAAAGTATGCATGCCCTGTGCCCGCCGATGGCTGGCCGCGCACGCTATGCTTCGCGCCCCCATGGCTGGCATCCACATCACCGACATCGAGGCCGCCATCAACTGGTGGCGTGCCCGCTCGCCGTCGCCCGACGGCATCACCGCCTGTGCCGAAGTGCGCGCGCTGGCCGAGGTGTATGCGCTGCTGGTGTACTACCGCGAGAGCCTGGCCGACGAGGCCAGCATGCCGGCACGCGCCCGCGCCGCCTGGCTGGCCTGGTATGCACAGACGCCTGACGCCCCGTGCATCGCCATTTGCTCCACTGCCCAGGGGGATGCCCTGTGCAAGGGCTGCGGCCGCACTGAAGACGAGGTGCAGCACTGGCTGGCGCTGAGCCCCGGCGAAAAGCGTGCAGTGTGGCGCCGCATCACCATGGACGGCACGGCTTGGCGCTTCAACCGCTATGCCGAGCGGGCCCTGCCCGGCAGCGGCGACCGCTCAGCGCCCGCACCGTGAGCGCCGTGCCTGCCGCCAGCTCCGGCGCCGCCGCCGGGCACGGCCTGCGCCACAGCGTGCAGCGCATGCTGCCGCTGGCCTGGCCCTTGTTCATCGGCCAGGTGGCGGTGCTGGGCTTCGGCACCGTCGACACCGTGCTGGTGGCGCGCCATTCACCCGCTGATCTGGCAGCGCTGGCGGTGGGCGGAGCCACCTACATCACCGTGTTCATCGGCCTGATGGGCGTGGTGCTGGCCATCAGCCCAACCGTCGGCCAGCTCTTCGGCGCGCAGCGCCTGCATGAGGCCGGCCGCCAGGTGTGGCAGGGGCTGTGGCTGGCAGGGGGCCTGGCGGCGCTGGGCTGCCTGTTGCTGGCGTTTCCGGCGCCGTTCCTGGCGCTGTCCAAGGCCGGGCCCGAGGTGGCCGACAAGGTGCGCGGCTATCTGCTGGCGCTGGCGGTGGCACTGCCGGCATCACTGCTGTTCACCGTCTACCGCGGCTTCAACAATGCGGTGTCGCGGCCCAAGGCGGTGATG
Organism: Burkholderiales bacterium; assembly: GCA_038218895.1. Taxonomy (GTDB): domain Bacteria; phylum Pseudomonadota; class Gammaproteobacteria; order Burkholderiales; family Burkholderiaceae_C; genus Pseudaquabacterium. The sequence goes on along the minus strand of JBBRJU010000228.1, from coordinate 627 downwards.
GTGCTGCAGCTGGGCGGCCTGGCACTGAAGATCCCGCTGTCGCTGGCGCTGGTGTCGGGTGTGCCGGCGCTGGGCATCCCGGCGCTGGGGGTGGTGGGTTGCGGCATTGCCACCGCGCTGGCGATGTGGGCGCAGACCGCTGCGGCCGCCGTGCTGGTGGCGCGCGACCCGTTCTACCGCCGCTTCGGCCTGCGGGCGCCCGGTGTGCGGCGGCCGCACGGGCGGTCGATCCGCTCGCTGCTGCGCCTGGGCGTGCCGATGGGCCTGGGCATCGGCGTGGAGGTCACCGGCTTCGCCTTCATGGCGATCTTCATCTCGCGCCTGGGTGCCACGCCGGTGGCGGGCCACCAGATCGCGGCCAACCTGGTGTCGCTGCTGTTCATGCTGCCGCTGGCCCTGGGCAATGCCAGCAGCACCCTGGTGGCCCAGCGCATCGGCGCCGGCGACATGGCCGACGCACGCAGGCTGTGCTGGCATGGCTTGCAGTTCGGCGTGGGTCTGGCGGCGGTGGTGGGCGCGGCGGTGTATGCCGGCCGCCAGCAGGTGCTGGAGCTCTACACCAACAACCCGGCCGTGGTGGCGGCGGCCCTGCCGCTGCTGGCCTGGGTGGCACTGTTCCACACGGTG
>JBBRJU010000227.1:0-5123 GCA_038218895.1 Burkholderiales bacterium | reverse complement strand
ACGCGACATGGCAGTCCTCTCTGCGTCCATTGCAGTGACTGCGGATTGTGGCGTTTGACCGACGGCGGGGCAACGTCCGCAGTGTCACGGACCGCCAGGGCCACAATGACCAGACCACGAGGACGAGACCATGTCAACGATCCAGGACCTGTACCGAGGCAAACGCGTGTCTGCAGCCGAGGCAGTTCGGCACGTGCGCGATGGCGACTTCATCATCGTCCCCACTGGTGTGGGCGAGCCACCGTCGTTGCTGGGCGCGTTGTCGGATCAGCGCTGCGATTTCCGCGACGTCAAGGTGGCGCAGATCCTCGCGATGCGCCAGTACGCCTACATCGACCCGGCGACTGCAGACCACGTGCGCCATGTCGCCTTCTTCTACGGCGGCGTGACACGCGCTGGTGGACAGCAGGGCTGGATCGACTTCATCCCGAACCACTTTTCGGAGATTCCGGCGCAGATCGAACGTGGGCAGATTCCCGCCGATGTCGTCTTCACCATGGCCTCGCCGATGGACGCGCATGGCTGGTTCGCGCTCGGCCTGGGGGCAGACTACACGATGGCGGCCATTGCCCGTGCACGGGCGGTGGTGCTGGAGGTCAACCCCAACGTGCCATTCGCCTACGGCAACTGCCACGTGCACATTTCGCAGGTGGCGGCCCTGGTCGAAAGCGCCGACGCGGTCCTCGAGGTCGGTCTGCCCAGGATCGGCCCGGTGCAGGAGGCGATCGGCAAGTACGTCGCCGACCTGATCGACGACGGCTCGACGCTGCAGATCGGCTACGGCGGCATCCCCGATGCGGTGGTGATGCAGCTCGCGCACAAGCACGACCTGGGCGTGCACACCGAGATGTTCGGTGACGGCCTGCTGAGCCTGGTGGAATGCGGCGCCGTCACCAACCGGCGCAAGAACTATCTGCCCGGCAAGTCGATCGCCACGTTCGCGCTGGGATCGAACAACCTGTACCGCTTCCTGGACCGCAACCCGGGCCTGGAAATCCACCCTGTCGATTTCACCAACGACCCTGCGCTGGCCGGCCGCAACGACAACCTGGTGGCCATCAATGCCACCTTGCAGATCGACCTGCTCGGGCAATGCGGTTCCGAGAGCCTGGGGCATGCACCTTATTCCGGCACCGGCGGCCAGTCCGACTTCGTTCGCGCGGCCAATCGCTCGCGCGGCGGCAAGGCGTTCATCGTGCTGCCGTCGACCGCCAAGGGCGACAGCATCTCGCGCATCGTGCTGGCTCTCAGTCCCGGCACCCATGTCAGTACGAGCAAGAACGACACGAACTATGTCGTCACCGAGTATGGCGTGGCGCAGTTGCGCGGCAAGACGGCCAGGCAGCGCGCGCAGGAACTGATCGCCATCGCCCACCCCAACTTTCGTGCCGAGCTGGCCGATCAGGCCCGGCGCATGAAGCTCGCATGAAGTTCGCATGCAGCCAGGTGCGGCCTGGCTTCGGTACCAGACGATGCACACCACCAGCGGGTCGAGTGGCCAGCTTGTCTTCCAAGCCACACAGGCGCACCACTGAGAGCGCCCCCAGACCTGCCACTGCGCGCAGGACCTGGCGCCACCAGCCATTCAATCTGCGTGGCTGGCGCCGTGGCTGGCGTCCGGGCGGGCAGACAGCCGGCGCCGGGCCCGCGCGTTGCTGTGGCTGAGCAAGGCGGGCGCGACAGACTCCCGGCCAGCAGTCCAGAAATGCGACAGCAGCATGCTGGCTTCGGACCTGGTGCGGACGGTGGCGCTCGGTCGGCTTGCCAGCAGATCGTAGTGGCCCGACAGCGGTGAGTCACCGCCTGCCCCGGCCATGTGGCAGGCCATCGACCACTCGGTGAACACGCGCGTCGGGATGGGCTCGCGCACCAGGTTGACGAGGCCATAGTGCAGCGGATGCGTCTTGGTGATGGCGTAGACCCTGTGCAGCCCCGCTTCCGCACCTTCCAGGTACTGCATGAAGCAGCCATCGGTGTACAGCAGCACGCCGGTGATGCCTTCCTCGATGTTGCGGTGCTGTGCCCTGTCGAGAATGTGCAGCAGGTCCTCCGGGATCACCGGCCGTGCCGGCACGGTGGCGCCAGCGCCAGGCATGTCGGTGCTCTAGCGCAGCGCGCTGCCCTGCTGGGCGCGCCAGGCGCCGCACAGTCGCACGGCTTCCAGCGTGCGGGTCAGCGCCGCACGGCCGCCGGCCACGCGGGCCATTGCCGGGGCGAAGCCGGCCTCGATACGGCGCGCCTCGTCGGGGCTGCAGGCGCCGTTGAACAGGCCGGGCAGGCGCGGCAGTTCCTCGCGGCCCAGCCGGGCCGACAGGCCTGCCTGTTCACGCAGCAGGAAGCTCAGCACCTCGGCGCGGCTGTCGGCGTCTGCAGCCTGTGCCCGCAGCAGCGGCCACAGGCTGTCGCGCAGGTCGATCTGCGGCTGCAGCAGCACCGCGCGCGCCTGTTGCGCCAGGGCGCTCTGGCGGAACCGCCCCAGCGCGGCCAGCAGGTCACCGCGCTCGGTGCGCACCGTGCTGGACTGCATGGCCGCCAGCAGTTGCTGGAACAGCACTGCACCGTCGCCCGGCCCCTCGGCGCGGGCCGCCGCCGAGAGCACCGGCAGCCGCAGATCGGCGCCCAGGCTGCCGCGGTCGGCCAGCCAGCCCTGGGCCAGCTGCAGCGCCTGCTGGCGCAGCGACGTGTCCTCACCCAGCACGGCCACCGCCGGCAGCAGTGCGGCGCGCAGCAGACGGTCGTCGTCGCTGTCGCCAGGCTGCGGCAGCCAGCCCAGGCTGCGGGCGCGCGCGCCGAACGCTGCCTGCCACTGCGCCGCATAGGCGGCCTGCTGGCCTGGCGCCACCAATGGGCGCAAGTGCAGCAGCAGCGCCATGGCCGCCTGCACCACCTCGCCCGCTGGCTGGCTGCTGGCGGCCTGCACCAGGGCCAGCACCTGCGCGTTGTCGATGTCGCCGCTGGCATGCAGGCCGATGGCGTCGTCCAGCAAGGCCAGCCACTCCGCGTTGTCCAGGCCGGGCGCGGCTGCCAGCCGGGCCAGGCCGTCGCCGGCATAGGCGCTGCGCCAGTAGCCGCTGCCGCCGGCGTTGGCCTGCACCCAGGCGGGGCAGTCGGTATCGGGCAGGGGCAGCGTCGCCTCGGCCTCGGTCATCAGCAGGCGGCTGCTGCCGGCGGGCGTGCGCACGCGCAGCGGCAGCTGCCAGCGCTGGCCGGGCGCGGCGGGTGAGCCCAGCGGCAGCAGGCGTGACTGCGCCAATTGCAGCCGGGGCGCGCCGCCATCGCACTGCAGCGTGACCGCCAGCTTGGGGATGCCGCCCTGGCGGGTGAAGCTGCGCACCGCGTCGGGCAGCGCGGGGTCGGCTGCGGCCAGGGCCTGGAAGAAATCGGCGCTGCTGGCGCTGCCCCAGGCATGGCGCTGGATGTAGCGGCGCACCCCGGCCTGAAAGGCCTCGGTCCCCAGCCAGGCCTCGAACATCGCCAGCACCGTCTGGCCCTTCTGGTAGGTGATGGCATCCCACAGGTTGCCCATGTCCTCGTCCTGCGCCACCGGCTGTTCGATGCGGCGGGCGCTGGCCAGGCGGTCGGCACGCATGGCCGCGCTGCGCGCACGCTGCGCGCTGGTGTGCCAGCCCCAGCCGGGCTGCACGGTGTCGGTGGTCTTGTCGCCCAACCACGAGGCGAAGCTTTCGTTGAGCCAGAGGTCGTCCCACCAGGCCAGCGTGACCAGGTTGCCGAACCATTGGTGGGCCAGCTCATGCGCGGCGATGGACACATAGTCGCGCTCGAACTGCGGCGTGCGCTCGGCCGGGCTGGCCAGCAGCAGGCTGGAGGCATAGGTCACCAGGCCGGCGTGCTCCATCGCGCCGAAGTCGGTGGTCAGCGGCAGGGCCAGGCTGTCGAGCTTGGCATTTGGGTAGGGCATGTCGAACCAGGCCTCCAGCGCGCCCAGGATGCGGCCGGTGATGCCGGCGGCGTAGTCGGCGTCGGCGCTGCGGCCAGCGGGCACGATGAAGCGCATCGGCAGGCCGCCGTCGCGGCCGACCCGACCGGCATCGCGCACGTCGAAACGGCCCACGCCAAAGGCCAGCAGGTAGCTGGGCATCGGTGGCGTGGGCTGGAAGGTCACGCGCTTGTGGCCGGGGCGGGCCGGCTCTTCGCTGGCCACCGGCATGTTCGACACCGCCACCAGCGCCTGCGGCACAGTCAGCGACAGCGACCAGGGCACCTTCCAGCCGGGCTCGTCGAACAGCGGAAAGGCCTGGCGTGCACCGGTGGCCTGGAACTGGGTGAAGGCGCCCCACTGGCCCGCCTCCTGCTGGCGGAAGAGGCCATACACATCCTGCTCGGCGATGGTGCCGCTGAAGGCGATGCGCAGCAGCGCCGGGCCGGCGGCCAGCGGCTGGCCGAAGTGCAGGTCCACCCGCTCGGGGTCGATCTGCGTGGCGCTGCCGCGCCAGCGCCGTGCGCCGGTCTCCAGCCACACCGCGCCCAGCTGCAGGCCCTTGGCGTGCAGGCGGATGGCACTGCGCGCGGGCACCGGCTGCTGCAGCTGCAGGCGGATCACCACCTCGCCCTGGTGGCGCGGCAGGTCGGGGTCGACCTGCAGGTGCAGCTGATAGGCCTGCGGCACCACGCTGGCAGGCAGGCGCATCGGCACCGGCCTGGTGGCTTGAGCGGGGCGGGCGGCCCAGGCCGGCGCAAGCGCAGCCGCCAGGCACAGCAGGCCGGGCAGCAGGTGGCGGCGCCGACCGCGCCAGGGGGTGGATTCCATCTGCATCGGCGGTGGACTCTACACTCGGCCGCATGTCCGATGCGCCTCTGCCGACACCTGCGATCCCACCCGGGACCGCACCCGCTGCAGCATCCGACACCGACACCGACACCGACACCGACACCGCCACCGACACCGACACCGACACCGACACCTTGCGCGCTGCCGAACTGCGTGCGGCGGTGCACCACCATGCGCATCGCTACTACGTTCTGGACGCCCCCGAGCTGCCCGACGCCGCCTACGACGCGCTGTTCCAGGAACTGCAGGCGCTGGAAGCCGCCCACCCGGCGCTGCGCACACCCGATTCACCCACCCAGCGCATCATCGGCCAAGTGCTGGCGGGCTTTGCGCC
>JBBRJU010000226.1:0-5124 GCA_038218895.1 Burkholderiales bacterium | reverse complement strand
CTGGGCGGCGGTCCAGGCCTGCCAGCCTGTGGCGCTGCCGCTGGCAGGTTGCATGCTGATGCAGTCGACCGGGCAGGCCGGCAGGCACAGTTCGCAGCCGTTGCACACTGCGGTGATGACCGTGTGCATGCGCTTGTGCGCGCCCAGGATCGCGTCGACCGGGCAGGCGTCCAGGCACAAGGTGCAGCCGATGCACCAGGCTTCGTCGATCAGCGCCACGCCGCGCGGGCCTTCGCTGCCGCAGTCGGCATCCAGCGGCAGCAGCGGCGCGCCGGTCAGGGCAGCCAGCCGCACGATGCCCTCGACACCGCCGGGCGGACAGCGGTTGATGGCTTCGCCGTCAGCGATGGCTTCGGCATAGGCGCGGCAATCGGCATAGCCGCAGCGGGTGCACTGCGTCTGCGGCAAGACCGCGTTGATCGCGTCGGCCGATGCGGCGTTGCGGGGTGCGGCGGGTGGCGCGGTGGAATTCACCGCAGCGATTATCCCTGGAGCGGCTTGGCGCGGCGGCGGCGCGCCGGGCTGGCGGCAGGCTCGGCCACCGGTTTGGCGGCAGCCTGGCGCGCTGCCTTGGGTGCCGCTTCAGCCAATACCGCAGCCGGTGCCACCACCTTGCGCGGCGCCCGCTTGGGCGCGGCCACCGCAGCCTGGGCGCTCACCTGCATCGGCGCGGCCATCGCTGGCTGGGCAGCGTCCACCACCGCCACCGACACCGGTTTGGCGGGCGTCTCGGGCGTCACCTTCACCGGGTTGTAGCGCAGGATGAAGTCGCGCACCACAGGGTAGGCCATGTCGCGCCAGCGGCGGCCCGAGAAGATGCCGTAGTGCCCCGCGCCGACGACGTCGTAGTGGAACTGGCGGTCCTTGGGGATGCCGGTGCACAGGCCATGCGCTGCCTTGGTCTGGCCCGAGCCGGAAATATCGTCCAGTTCGCCTTCGACCGTCAGCAGGGCGCTGGTGGTGATGTCCTCCGGCCGCACCAGCGTGCCGTTGACCTCCCAGGTGCGGTTGACCAGGGCGAAATCCTGGAACACGACCTTGATCGTCTCCAGGTAGTACTCGGCTGGCATGTCGAGCACGGCGTTGTACTCGTCATAAAACTGGCGGTGCTGCTCGGTGGAGTCATCGTCCCCGCGGATCAGGTCCTTGAAGTAATCATAGTGCGCGGTCATGTGGCGGTCGGGGTTCATCGCCACGAAGCCGGTGTGCTGCAGGAAGCCGGGGTACACGCGGCGGCCGGCACCCGGGAAGTTGCTCGGCACGCGGTAGATCACGTTGTTCTCGAACCATTCGAAGCTCTTGTTCATCGCCAGGTTGTTGACTGCCGTGGGCGACTTGCGGGCGTCGATCGGGCCGCCCATCATCGTCAGCGTGCGCGGCGTGAACTCCCCATGCGTGGCCAGCAGCGACACCGCCGCCAGCACCGGCACCGTGGGCTGGCAAACCGAGATCACATTGACTTCAGGCCCGACGAAGCGGATGAACTCCTGCACATAGGCGACGTAGTCGTTCAGGTGGAACGAGCCGGCGTCCAGCGGCACCGTGCGGGCGTCGGTCCAGTCGGTGACCAGCACCTTGTGGTCGCGCAGCAGGGTGCGCACGGTATCGCGCAGCAGGGTGCTGTGGTGGCCTGACAGCGGGGCCACGACCAGCACCGTGGGCTGGTTCTTCATCACGCCGAGCACGGCCGGGTTGTCGGAGAAACGCTTGAAGCGCAGCAGCCGGCAGAACGGCTTGGTGATCGGCACCTGTTCCTGCACCGCCACCTCGACGCCGTTGACTTCCACCCCGCGGATGCCGAATTCGGGCTTCTCATACTCCTTGGCCAGCCGGTGCGCCAGGTCGAAGCCGGCCGACACCCGCTGTGCCATCGGCATGTGGGTGAAGGGTGACAGCGGGTGGTTGTAGAGCTTGGCCGTCGCGCTGGCGAATTCGGAGAACGGCGCCATCAGCGCCCGTTGGGTTTCATACAGCTGGTAAAGCATGGCGTCTGGGCTCCGTGGGTGGGCGCGTTGCGTGACCGCGTTGGCGATCATGTGGCGTCGGCGCTGAATCGCAGCTGACATTCAACGAAAGAATTGTGCAGTGCAGCAATTATGCGCCTGTCGGATTGATGTTGCACTGCACCAGGCGGCAGCGCTTCCGTGAAAACGCGCAATTTGATGCTGCAAATCGCCTCGTTGTCGCTGGTGCGACAGGCGTGCGGGCAGAAAAAAACCCGGCCAGGCCGGGCTGTTGCCACAGCAACTGCGGTCAGACCACCTGGGCAATGGCCGCCACCACCTGGTCGATGTTGCGGGTGTTCAGCGCGGCCACGCAGATGCGGCCCGAATCCACGCCATACACGCCAAATTCATGGCGCAGCCGCTCCATCTGGGGCTTGCTCAGGCCGGAGTAGCTGAACATGCCACGCTGGCGGGTGATGAAGCTGAAGTCCTGCTGCACCGCGGCGGCCAGCAGTTTGTCAGCCAGCAGGCTGCGCATCTGCTGGATGCGCAGCCGCATGCCGGCCAGCTCGTCTTCCCACTGGGCGCGCAGGGCGGGTGTGTCGAGCACCATGGCCACCACCTGTGCGCCGTGGGTGGGCGGGTTGCTGTAGTTGGTGCGGATGGTGATCTTCAACTGCGACAGCACGCGCACTGCCTCGTCCTGGCTGGCGCAGACCACGCTGAGCGCGCCCACCCGCTCGCCGTAGAGCGAGAAGCTCTTGGAAAACGAGGTGGCCACGAAGAAGCTCTCCACCCCGGCGGCCAGGAACTGCCGGACCACCGCCCCGTCTTCGGCAATGCCGTCGCCAAAGCCCTGGTAGGCCATGTCGAGGAAGGGCACCAGGCTGCGGGCCTTCAGCACGCCGATCACCTGGCCCCACTGCGCCGGGCTGATGTCGTAGCCGGTGGGGTTGTGGCAGCAGGCGTGCAGCACCACGATGGTGCCGGCCGCAGCGGTTTGCAGATCGGCCAGCATGCCGGCGACGTTGACGCCCCGGTTGGCGGCGTCGTAGTAGGCATAGGTGGCCACCGGGAAGCCGGCGTTGCTGAACAGCGCGCGGTGATTTTCCCAGCTCGGGTCGGAAATCAGCACGGTGGCGCCGGGGTTCAGCTTCTTCAGGAAATCGGCGCCCAGCTTCAGGCCGCCGGTACCGCCCAGGGCCTGCACCGTGGCCACGCGGCCAGCGGCCAGCACGGCGCTGGACTCGCCGAACACCAGGCGCTGCACCGCCTTGTCATACGCCGCGATGCCGTCGATGGGCAGGTAACCACGCGGCTTGGCGGCGTCGTTGAGCTGCTGCTCGGCGGTTTTCACGCAGGCGAGCAGTGGCAACTTGCCGGCGTCGTCGAAGTACACACCCACGCCCAGGTTCACCTTGGCGGGGTTGGGGTCGGCATTGAACTGCTCGTTCAGGCCCAGGATAGGGTCACGCGGGGCCAATTCGACGGCTGAAAAAAGCGACATGGGTTTACATCCTGAAAGGGCGTTGTCAGTGGAAGGGCCGCTGCGGGGCAGGGCGCCGGGCATGCCGGCGGGCCCGAGATGGCCAGCTGCGCTACCCTGTCGGGTTGCTTGCTGCCCTGGCGGCTGGCATTAAAACCATAGATTTTAGGGCCCCATGCCCGGTGTTGAAGGAGTTGCCCATGACGGATCTTGCCGCCTTGCCCCCGCTGGCTGAATTGCCTGCCGACCTCGTGCCCATTCCTGAGCAGGGTGAATTCGTCAGCTACCCTGATTCGCCGTTCCAGCTGTTCCAGCCCTACCCACCGGCCGGTGACCAGCCCGAAGCCATTCGCCTGCTCTGCGAAGGCATCGACGACGGTCTCGCCTACCAGACCCTGCTGGGCGTGACCGGCTCGGGCAAGACCTTCACCATGGCCAATGTGATCGCCCGCATGGGGCGGCCGGCCATCGTGTTTGCGCCCAACAAGACCCTGGCCGCGCAGCTGTATGCCGAGTTCCGCGAGTTCTTCCCGCGCAACGCGGTGGAGTATTTCGTCAGCTACTACGACTACTACCAGCCCGAGGCCTATGTGCCGCAGCGCGACCTGTTCATCGAGAAGGACAGCTCGATCAACGAGCACATCGAGCAGATGCGCTTGTCGGCCACCAAGAGCGTGCTGGAACGGCGCGACACGGTGATCGTGGCCACGGTCAGTGCCATCTACGGCATCGGCAAGCCCGAGGACTACACCCAGATGCGTTTCATCACCCGGGTGGGCGACAAGATCGGCCAGCGCGACGTGATCGCCCAGCTGATCCGCATGCAGTACAGCCGCAATGACGTGGACTTCAGCCGCGGCAGCTTCCGGGTGCGCGGCGACACCATCGACATCTTTCCGGCCGAGCACAGTGAACTGGCGCTGCGGGTGGAACTGTTCGACGATCAGATCGAGGCGCTGAGCCTGCTCGACCCGCTGACGGGCCGGGTGCGGCAGAAGATTCCGCGCTTCGTCATCTACCCCAAGAGCCATTACGTGACCCCGCGTGAGCGGGTGGTGGCGGCAGTGGAGACCATCAAGCTGGAACTGCGCGAGCGGGTGGCCCAGTTCGTGGCCGACGGCAAGCTGGTGGAAGCCCAGCGCCTGGAGCAGCGCACCCGTTTCGACGTGGAGATGATGCAGGAGGTGGGCCACTGCAAGGGCATCGAGAATTACAGCCGGCACCTGTCGGGCGCGGCGCCGGGCGAGCCGCCATCCACGCTGGTGGATTATCTGCCACCCGACGCGCTGATGTTCCTGGACGAAAGCCATGTGCTCATCGGCCAGCTCGGCGGCATGTACAACGGCGACCGCGCACGCAAGACCACGCTGGTGGAATACGGCTTTCGCCTGCCCAGCGCCATGGACAACCGGCCGCTGAAGTTCGACGAGTTCGAACGCAAGATGCGCCAGGCGGTGTTTGTCTCGGCCACGCCCGCCGCCTGGGAGCAGCAGCATGCCGGTGCAGTGGTGGAGCAGCTGGTGCGGCCCACCGGCCTGGTCGACCCGATGGTGGAAGTGCGCCCGGCCGGCCACCAGGTCGATGATGTGCTGCAGGAGATCCGCATCCGGGTCGACCTGCATGAGCGGGTGCTGATCACCACGCTGACCAAGCGCATGGCCGAGCAGCTGACCGAGTACCTTTCGGACAACG
>JBBRJU010000225.1:0-5134 GCA_038218895.1 Burkholderiales bacterium | reverse complement strand
TAGCGCCATCGGCAGCGGATGGGCCTGCACCACGCGCCAACTGGTCAGCACCGCCGCCAGCAGGCTCACCTGCCGGTCCAGCAGCAGCGGGATGGCGACCACGCTGCTGGCAAACACCGGCGCGGCCAGGAAGGCGCCCATTGCCAGCCAGATCTGGAACAGCGGCGAGCTGTCGTTGAGCACCACCACCCGCAAGAAATCCAGCGGCGTGGTCACTGGCGCTGTGGCGAACCCGGTCACCAGCGAGGCCGACGTCAGCACCCAGCCACTGCCGGCCAAGGCCAGCAACAGACCGAACGCCACCAGCCGGCCACCCTGCACCGTGTCGGGCTTCCAGGCCGCCATGGCCACCGACAGATCGGCCCGCTGGCCCTGTTCCAGCGCGCGGCTCACCGCATACAGGCCGGTGGCCAGGATCGGCGCCACCAGCAGGAAACCGGTGAACGCGCCGAGCAGCAACCAGAATTGATCGTGCACCAGCAGGATCAGCGCGCCGCCGAACAGCGCCAGCGCGAGGCCATGCAGCAGGCCGGGCAGCGGGCAGCGCACCAGATCCCGCCAGCCGCGCGCCAGCCAGCCGAGCGGCCGCAGCATGGGAATGTTGCGCACGCCGAAGGCGCGCGACTCGATCAGGGCGGGGCTGTCGCGCATGGGTTGGGCCTGGGTCAAGGTGTGGCGTCCAGCACAGCCTGGGCGGCGGTCGCCAGCGCTGTGTGCCCGCCGTCGGCCAGCAACACCGGCCGGGCCTGGGCGTAGCTGGCGTAGTGGCGGTCCATTGACCGGTTGTACAGCGGGTCGTAGTGCTGCAGCATCATCTGCCCGAAGACATCGGCCCAGGCGCCGGCGCGGGCCTGGGCCTGCCAGCGGGCCACCGTGTCCTTGCCGCGCAGCGCCACCAGGCCATCGAGCAACTGGCAGAAGCCATCCACATCCTCGGCGAAAAAGCCGTAGTCTTCCAACAGCAATTGCACCCGGGCGGTGTCGGGCATTTCCACCCGCAGCACCTGGCCCTGGGCATGCATCTGGCCGATCAGCGCCTCGGGCAGTTGCAGCCGGCCGATTTTCTTGCTCTCGCTTTCCACGAACACCGGCCGGCTGGCGTCCAGCCGGCGCATGGTCTGCCACAGCCGGTTGTCGAAGGCTTTCTGCGTGGGCTGCGGCTGGCCCGGCAGCCCGCCCAGGATGGAGCCGCGGTGGGCCGCCAGCGCCTCCAGGTCCAGCACCTGGGCGCCGGCTGCGGCCAGGGCCTGCAGCAGCCGGGTCTTGCCGCTGCCGGTGCGCCCGGCCAGCACGCGGAAGTCGAACCGCGCCGGCCAGGCTTCCAGATCCTGCCGCACCACGGCCCGGAAGCCCTTGTAGCCACCCGCCAGCTTGGCGGTGCGAAAGCCGATCTGGTCGAGAAACCAGGCCAGCGCGCCCGAGCGCTGGCCGCCGCGCCAGCAATACACCAGCGGCTGCCAGTCGCGCGGCGTGTCGGCGATCCAGCGGTCGAGGTGGTCGGCGATGTTGCGCGCCACCATCGCCGCGCCCAGCTTGCGCGCTTCCAGCGATGAGGTCTGAACATACAGCGTGCCGACGATGCGCCGCTGTTCGTCGCCGAGCACCGGCCAGTTGATGGCGCCGGGCAGGTGGTCTTCGGCAAACTCGGCCGGCGACCGGGCGTCGTTGATGGCGTCGAAACCGGCCAGGTCGGCGGCCGCTTCGGCCGGGGTCAGCGCACGGGCGCCAGGGCGTCGAGCAGTTCGCTTTCGATTTGCAACTGCGCGCGGGTCTGCTGCAGCGCCGGGCCGTTGACCAGGAAGGTGTCTTCGACCCGCTCTCCCAACGTGCTGACCTTGGCCAGCTGCAGGTTGATGCCGTGGCGCGCCAGCACACGGGCAATGCCGTAGAGCAGGCCGGAGCGGTCACTGGTACTGACCGACAACAGCCAGCGCTGGGCACGTTCATCGGGCTGCAGCGACACCCGCGGTGTGATCGGGAACGACTTGACCCGCCGCGACACCCGGCCGCGGCTGGGCTCGGGCAACGGTGCGTCGCTGTGCATGGCCAGCGCGAGCTGGGTTTCCACCAGTGAAATCAGGTCGCGGTAGCCGCTCTGGTCACTGGCCTCGAACTGCGGGTGCACCACCTGGAAGGTGTCGAGCGCAAAACCGGTGCGGCTGGTGTGCACCTTGGCATCCTGGATCGAGAAGCCGGCGCCGTCGAAGTAGCCGCAGATGCGCACGAACAGGTCGGGCCGGTCATGCGCATGCACCAGCACCTGCAGGCCGTCGCCGATCGGGCTGGGCCGGGCGCACACCACCGGCTGCGGTGGTTCGAGGTGGCGCCACAGCGCACGCGCATGCCAGGCGATCTCGCTGGCATCGTGGCGGGCAAAGTAGCTCAGCTCCAGCGTTTTCCACAGCGGCAGCTCGGTGCCGGGCAGCGCGCTGTGCAGCGCCAGGATCTGCCGCGCCTCCTGCTTGCGCGCCTCGAGGTCGGCAGCCAGGTTGGGCTGGGCACCGCCCAGCGCGCGCAGCGTGGCGCGGTACAGGTCCTCCAGCAGCTTGGCCTTCCAGGCATTCCACACCTTGGGGCTGGTGCCACGGATGTCAGCCACCGTCAGCAGGTAGAGCGTAGTCAGCCGCCGCACGTCGCCGACCTTGTCGGCAAAGGCCCGGATCACGTCGGCGTCCGACAGGTCTTCCTTCTGCGCCACCTGGCTCATCGTCAGGTGGTGCTTGACGAGGAATTCAGCCAGCGCGGTGTCTTCCTTGCCGATGCCGTGGTCGCGGCAGAAGCGGCGCACCCCCACCGTGCCCAGCAGGCTGTGGTCGCCACCGCGGCCCTTGGCCACGTCGTGGAACAGCGCGGCCACGTATAGCAGCCAGGGCTTGTCCCATTCGCTGGCCAGTTGGCTGCAGAACGGGTATTCATGTGCATGCTCGGGGATGAAGAAGCGGCGCATGTTGCGCAGCACCATCAAGATGTGCTGGTCCACCGTGTAGACGTGGAACAAATCATGCTGCATGCGGCCCACGATGCGGCGGAACACCCACAGGTAGCGCCCCAGCACCGAGGTCTGGTTCATCAGCTTGAAGGCATGCGTGGTGCCGTTGGGTTGCCGCAGGATGTCCATGAACAGCTCGCGGTTGATCGGGTCATGGCGAAAGTGGCTGTCCATCACCTCACGGGCGTTGTAGAGCGCGCGCAGCGTGCGCGCCGACAGGCCCTGGATGCCCGGTGTCTGCTGGAAGACGAGAAAGGTTTCCAGGATGGCGTGCGGGTTCTCCAGGTACAGCGCGTCGTGGGCCACTTCCAGCATGCCGGCGCGGTCGAGGAAGCGGGCGTTGATCTGCCGCATCGGCGCGGTCTCGCTGCCGTTGATGCGCTCCTCGATGTTGAGCATCAGGATCTGGTTGAGCTGGGTCACGGCCTTGGCCGCCCAGTAGTAGCGGTGCATCAGCACCTCGGACGAGCGCTGCACCTTGCTGCTGGTGTAGCCGAAGCTCTCCGCCACCGCGGTCTGCAGGTCGAATACCAGGCGATCTTCGCGGCGGCCGGCCACCGCATGCAGGCGCGCACGGATCAGCTTGAGCAACCCTTCATTGCGCTGCAGCTGCTTCACCTCGAACGGCGTGATCAGGCCGTTGGCCGCCAGTTCGGCCCAGTTGCGCCCCAGGCCGGCCGCGCGTGCCACCCACATCACCACCTGCAGGTCACGCAGGCCGCCAGGGCTTTCCTTGCAGTTCGGCTCCAGCGCGTAGGGCGTGTTGTCGTACTTGGTGTGGCGCTGGTCCATCTCCAGCGTCTTGGCCCGCAGGAAGGCCTTGGCGTCCATCAGGGCTGTGGTCTCGCGCTGGAACTGGGTGTTGAGCCTGCGCGCGCCGCACACCAGGCGCGATTCGAGCAGTGAGGTCTGCACCGTCTGGTCGGCGCGGGCTTCGAGCACACATTCAGCCACGTTGCGCACCGACGAGCCGATTTCCAGGCCGATGTCCCAGCAGGCGGTGATGAAGTCCTCGACGCTGGACTTCAGCGGGCTGCCGGTCAGCACCGAGGCGTCGTCGGCCAGCAGCAACAGCACGTCGACGTCGCTGTGGGGCAGCAGTTCATCGCGGCCGTAACCGCCCACGGCCAGCAGCGCCGCGCTGCCCGGCATGCCGCACTGCTGCCACAGGTCGCACAGCGTCGCGTCCACATGGCGTGTCAGGGCCTTGATCAGCCGGGTGGCCGCCGGCGCGGTGGCGCGGCCCTGCATGAAGCGGTCGATCAGTGCGCGCTTGCCGTCGCGGAACTTCGCCCGCAGGGCGGGCAGATCTGGTGCCGGATGGACCGAGTGCACCGCATGCACCGGGTGCAACGGATGCGCCTCGGGTGCCAGGGCCACCGGGTCGCGCGGGTTCACTGGCGCAACCCGGTCTCAGACCGCGTGGGCGGTTGCAGGCAGCACGAAGGCCGGCGGCGGCGGCGAGCCGGCCGACAGCGTCAGCACTTCATAGCCGGTGTCGGTGACCAGCACGGTGTGCTCCCACTGGGCCGACAGCGAGCGGTCCTTGGTGACGATGGTCCAGCCGTCACCCAGCTCGCGGATCTCGCGGCGGCCCGCGTTGACCATCGGCTCGATGGTGAAGATCATGCCGGGCACCAGTTCTTCCAGCGTGCCGGGGCGGCCGTAGTGCAGCACCTGCGGCTCTTCATGGAACTTGTTGCCGATGCCGTGGCCGCAGAACTCCCGCACGATCGAGAAACCCTGGTGCTCGGCAAACACCTGGATGGCATGGCCGATGTCGCCCAGGCGCGCGCCTGGCTTGACCTTGGCAATGCCCTTCCACATCGCGTCGTAGGTGATGGCGCACAAGCGCTTGGCGGCGATCGAGCCTTCACCGACGACGAACATGCGGCTGGTGTCGCCATGCCAGCCATCCTTGATGACGGTGACGTCGATGTTGACCACGTCACCGTTCTTCAGCGGCTTGTCGTTCGGGATGCCGTGGCAGACTTGGTGGTTGACCGAGGTGCAGATCGACTTGGGGTAGGGCACGTAGCCCGGCGGCGCGTAGTTCAGCGGCGCAGGGATGCCGCCCTGCACCTGCACGATGTGGTCATGGGCCAGCTTGTCGAGCGCGTCGGTGGTGATGCCGGGCACCACATG